>DASPFU010000142.1:0-16261 GCA_035620935.1 Gemmatimonadales bacterium | reverse complement strand
TGACGCTGCTGGGTGTCGCGCGCCCGGCGTCCCGCTCCGGCCGGCGGCCACGCCGGGCTCGGCGGCCGTCGCGGGACCCGGGCGCGCGATGTGCCCGGCTAGCTAGCGCCCGGCTCCCGGCTCCCGGCTTCCTGCTCCCCGCTCCCTCCTCCCTTTCTTCTCCACCACGCGAACGCGCCCAGAATGGCGCAGCCCGCCATGAGTCCCGTCACGGCATCCACGCCGTAGTGGAACTGTCCGTACACCACGCCGAGGGTCAGGCCGATCGTCGCCGGGAGCAGGGCGAGTCCCACCGCGCGTGAGCCCGCCCACGCCATCCCGGTGGCGACGACCGAGGCCGCGACGTGCGACGACGGGAACGCCGCGCCCCACGAGTCCGCGCCGTTCAGCATCTGCTGGGTGAAGCGGGCGGGCCACACTGCGGTCGCGGCGTTGTCGGCGAGGGGGAAGAAGTAGCGTGGCCCCGCCACCGGGAAGAAGATGAAGATGGCATAGTGCAGGTAGAACGTCGCCATGACGGCGAGCACGGTGGCCCGAGCCGCGTCGCGCCGGCCCGAGGCCCAGAAAACGAGCGGCGGGACGGCGAGGATCGGGTAATAGGCGAGGTAGGACAGGTGCATGACCCAGGAGAGCGCCGCGTTGGGCATCGCGCGGATCCAGTCCACGGACACCTGCGTCCCGAACATCCGCAGCTCGAGATCCTGGATCAGCGCGTCGTGCACCACGCCGCGGTGCAGCGTGAAGATCCCGATCTCGCCGTAGAGCGCGGGAAGCAGGAGGAGCGGGTACAGGTCTCCGACCACGCGTCCCACGGGCCCCGCGCCGCGTGCCCGCGGCGCGATGAGGACGCAGGCGACGGTGAGCGCCTGCGCGAGCAGCACGTATGGCCAGCCGGTGATCGGTCCGTCGCCGAAGGACAGCGCGAGCGCGAGGGTCGGGATGGCCACATAGGCGAGCGTGAGCCGGTCGAGCGGCGTGAATCCGCCCGCCCGTGACGCGCCGGCGGGCCCGCTCACAGCCAGCCGCGCTCGCGGTACCAGGCGACGGTGCGCCGGAACCCCGTCTCGAGGTCGACCGTCGCCGCCCACCCGGTGTCGCGCGTGAGCGGTTCCGGGGAGAAGGTCCAGGCCGGCGCGAAGAACTCGTTGGCCTTGTCGGGCGTCAGCACGGTAGCCTGGCCGGCCAGGCGTGCGGCGGCGGCGACCGCGCCGAGCAGTCCGCGCGCCACGGCGCCGGGGAGGGGTACGACCCGCGGCGTACGGCCCACGGCCCGGCCCGCCGCCAGGACGACGTCCCGGCTGGTCACGATCTCCGGGTGGGTCGGATAGTACGTCCGCCCGACCGCCGCGGGGCTCAGGGCGGTCGCCACGAGCGCCTGCGCCAGGTCCGCGGCGTACACCATGGAGAGCTGCTGCGACCCGTCGCCGAACACCGGGGCCAGGCCGAGGCGTACCGTCCGGAACAGCGTGAGGAACTCCCGGTCCCACTCCCCGTACACCGGCGGCGGGCGGAGGATCGACCACGACAGATCACTGCCGCGCACCAGCGCCTCCGCGGCGAGCTTCGAGCGCCCGTACTCCGTGACGGGGCCCGCTTCGTCGCCCGTCGCGTGCGGCTGGCCCGGGGGATTGGGGCCGGCCGCGGCGACCGACGAGACGAGGACGAAGCGGCGGGGCGGGCGCGCTGCCGTGGCCTCGAGCATCCGGGCCGTCCCGTCGCGATTGGCGCGGAAGAACTCAGCCGGCGAGCGCGCGCTGACGATGCCGGCCAGGTGGAACACCACCTCCGCCTCGGCGACACCGGCGGCGAGTGCCGCCGGGTCCGCGAGGTCGCCGCGCACGATGCGCACGTCGGGACCCCAGCCCAGCCGGGCCGCCCGCTCCGGCGAGCGCGCGAGTACGGTCACGGCGATGCCGCGCGCGCGCAGGGCCGCGACGAGGTGGGCCCCGACGAAACCGGTTCCGCCCGTGACGAACGCGTTCACAGCGGCTTGTCGTAGATGCGGTAGGTCTTGTAGGGGTGGAACCCCAGGTGCCGGGCGCTGTTGATGATCGCGAAGTTGTCCTCGAGGAACCACCCGGCCTCACCCCACCAGTATCCATGGGCGACGGACTTGGTCCAGATCCAGTGGTACATCAGGGCGTCGACTCCCCGGCCGCGGAATTCCTTCACGGTGCCGAGCAGGGGGATGCGGGCCCGGTGGTTCTTCCGGGAATGCCACAGGATGCGCAGCAGCCCGAAGGGGAACAGCCGTCCCGAGCGGTTGTGCCGCAGGGGCACGTTCATGTCGGGGATGGCGAGCCCGAACCCGACCACCGTGCCCCTGAGCTCGGCGATACAGACCATGTCGGGGATGATGATCGGTTTGAGCTGCTCCGCCAGGAACTCGAGCTCGGCGTCCGTCATCGGGACGAAGCCCCAGTTCTGCTCCCACGCCCGGTTGAAGAGCCCCTTCACGAGGTTCACTTCCTCGTGGAAGCGCTTCATGTCCAGGCGCCGCAGCGTGATCCCCTTGCGGTCGGCGAGCAGCTGGGCCGCGCGCACGATACGCTCCGGCGGTCCCTTGCCCGAGCCCTCGTAGGCGATCAGGTCCTTCGCCTTGACGAAGCCGTAGCGCTCGTGGAGGGGCACGTAGTAGCGCGGGTTGTGCGTCATCATGATGACGGGCGGAGTCTCGAACCCGTCCACCAGCAGGCCGCATTCGTCGTTGATCGACGGGCTCATCGGCCCGCGCATCGTGTCGAACCCCTTCGCCCGCAGCCACGCCGCGGCGGCGTCGAAGAGCGCGGTCGCCACGGCCTGATCGTCCACCGACTCGAAGAACCCGTAGAATCCGACTTTGTCGTCGTGGACGCGCTGGTGCTCGTCGTTCCGGATCGCGGCGATGCGGCCCACCATCCGTCCGTCGCGCACGGCGACAAAGCCGTGGACCTCGCCGTGCTGGAAGAACGGGTTCTTGCCGGGTGTCAGCAGGGTGCGCACGTCCCGCCGCAATGGCGGTACCCACAGCGGATCGTCACGATGGAGGTCGTACGGGAAGGCGATGAAGCGGTTGAGACCGCGCCCGTCGGTGACGGGCACGATCTCGACGTTGCTCAGACGACCCCCAGCTCTTTCCCGAGCAGGGCGAAGGCATCCAGGGCGCGGTCGATCTGCTCCGCGGAGTGGGTCGCCATCAGGCTGGTCCGCAGCCGGCACTGCGACGGCGGCACCGCGGGGGGCACCACCGGGTTGGTGAACACCCCGGCGTCGAACAGCTTGCGCCAGAACACGAAGGTCGTCTCGAGCGGGCCGATCAGCACCGGGACGATCGGGGTCTCGGTGGGCCCGATGTCGAAGCCGATGTGGCGCAGGCCCCCCTGGAGCCGCCTGGTGTTCTCCCACAGGCGCGCGCGCCGTTCCGGCTCGCGCTGCATCACGTCCAGCGCCGCCAGCACACCGGCGGTGTTGGCCGGGGGCAGGGCGGCGGTGAAGATCAGCGGCCGCGCGTGGTGCTTCAGGTAGTGGATCACCGTCTCCGAGCCGGCGACGAACCCGCCGATCGACGCCAGGGACTTCGAGAAGGTCCCGACGATCACGTCCACGTCGTCGGTCACGTCGAAGTGCGCGGCGGTGCCCTGGCCGTTGGGGCCGAGCACGCCCACCGAGTGGGCGTCGTCCACCGCGAGCGCGGCGCCGTACTTCTGGCACACCTTGATCAGCGCCGGCAGGTCGGCGATGTCGCCTTCCATCGAGTACACGCCGTCCACGATGACCATGACGCCGGCGCTCGGCGGCAGCTTCTGCAGCTTGCGCTCGAGGCCCGCCAGGTCGCCGTGGTTGAACCGCACGGTCTCGCCGTGGGACATCTTGGCCCCGTCAACGATCGAGGCGTGGTCCAGCTTGTCGAGTATGACGAAGTCGCCGCGGCCGACGAGTCCCGAGATCGCGCCGAGGTTGGCCTGGTAGCCGGTCGAGAAGACGAGGCAGGCTTCCTTGCCCAGGAACTCCGCCAGGTCCGCCTCGAGCCGCTCGTGCAGGTCGAGGGTGCCGTTCAGGAACCGGCTGCCGGTGCAGCCCGAACCGTACCGCTCGAGCGCCGCCTTGGCCGCCGCGAGTACCGCGGGGTGATGGGTGAGCCCGAGGTAGTTGTTCGAGCCCATCATGATCCGCTCTTTCCCCTCGATGACGACGACCGTGTCCTCGGAGTGGGAGATGGGCTTGAAGTACGGATAGAGCCCCGCCGCCTGCACCTCGCGCGCCTTGGTGAAGTTCCGGCATTTGTCGAACAGCGCGATGTTCTGCAGGGTCTGGGTGCTCAAAACGGCCTCTTCCGCTGGTGTTCGGAAGGGTACAGCTTAGCCGCGCTTCCCGTAAATCGCAAGGGTAGGAAATGCCGACACTTAGCATCGGTCGCAGCCGTTCCAGGCGCCTGATCTGCCTCGTCTTGGCGCTGCCAGTGGCGGCGCCGGTGGCGGCGCAGCAGCCGTCCGGCGGCTACCGGTCGGGCTGGGGCGACCCGGCGGCGATCGCGATCCTGGCCGGCGCGGCCGTCGCGCCGTCCGCGGCGGGCCTGCCGCACGGGCCGCCGGATTGTGCGCCCTGCGATCCGGCCAGCCTCTGGGGGATCGACCGCGGCGTGCTGGGTCACGCGACCGCGGGGGCGGGGGCGGCGTCCGACGTGCTCGTCCTCGGCGTGATGGGCGGGGCCGCCCTCGCCGGGATCGTGGGCGCGCCCCCCGCGCTCCGGAACGGCAACGCGGCCGTGTTCGGCGAGACGATCGCGGCGGCGTACGCCGCCACCAGCTGGCTCAAGGTCGTCGTGGGGCGCGAACGGCCGATCCTCTACACGGCGGATGCGGCGACCGCGGCGGACGATCCCGACAGTCAGCGCTCGCTCCCGTCGGGCCACACCGCCGGCGCGTTCAGCGCGGCGGTCTCCTACCTCGTCATCTCGGGTCGGCAACGGCTGCCGCACCGCACCCGGAACGCCGTGCTCCTGTTCGGCGGCGCGGCGGCGGTGGGGACGCTGCGCGTGGCCGCCGGGCGCCATTTCCCCACCGACGTGCTCGCGGGCGCCGCGCTCGGATCGCTGATCGGCTGGCTGATCCCGACGGTCCACCGGTGACGGTGCCCGCGCCCGCCGCGCAGCGATCCGGCGGATCTGTGCGTAACATTCTCGGACCACTCCTCGGAGGAACGCTCCTCATGCGCCGTCACCGCCATCGGGGAGTCGCGCTGCGCGCGTGCGCCGTGCTCTCCCTCGCCGCTCCAGCGTCCGCGCAGGCCCCCCTCGCGCTCGACTCCGCCACCCTCGCCGCCTTCCGCTGGCGCTCCATCGGTCCGGCCAACATGAGCGGCCGCATCACGGACATCGAGGGGATCCCCGGTCCGTCGCGGACGTTCTTCGTGGCCGCAGCGTCGGGCGGGATCTGGAAGACGACCAACGCCGGGACCACGTTCCGGCCGGTGTTCGACGGCGAGCGCGTGATCTCGATGGGCGACCTCGCGATCGCGCCGAGCGACACGATGATCGTCTGGGCGGGGACCGGCGAGGAGGACTCGCGCAACTCGATCTCGCCGGGCGGCGGCGTCTACAAGTCCACCGATGGCGGGCTCAGCTGGACGCACCTGGGGCTCGCCGGGACCGAGGCGATCGGCCGCATCGTGATCCATCCGGCCAATCCCGACATCGTCTACGTGGCCGCCCTCGGCGCCCCCTGGAGCGCCAACCGCGAGCGCGGCCTGTACAAGACCACTGACGGGGGCAAGACCTGGCAGCTGGTGAAGTTCATCAGCGACCGCGCGGGTTTCGTGGACGTGGCGATGCACCCCGCCAATCCCGACGTGTTGTTCGCCGCCAGCTGGGAGCGGGTGCGCGGGCCGTACTTCCTGCGGAGCGGCGGTCCCGGGAGCGGCCTGTGGAAGACCACCGACGCCGGGGCCACCTGGACCCCGGTGCGGGGCGGCGGCCTCCCGGAGCACGCGCTGGGCCGCCTCGGCATCGCCATCGCGCCCTCCGATCCGCAGGTGATGTACCTCATGGTCGAGGCCGACACGGCGCCGAACCCGCGGCCCGACCGGAGCAAGCCGGCACAGACCCGCCCGTCGGGCCTGTACCGCTCGGCGGACGGCGGGGCCACGTGGGAACGGACCGACAACAACAACGTGCGACCGTTCTACTATTCGCAGGTCCGGGTCGACCCCCGCGATCCGAACCGCGTGTACTGGTCGTCGACCCCCGTCAAGTTCTCGGATGAAGGCGGCAAGAACGCGCGCAACGCCACCGTCGGCATCCATGTGGACCACCACGCCATGTGGATCGATCCGAGCGATCCGAATCACTTCATCGTCGGCAACGACGGCGGCGTGGCCGTGACCTGGGATCGGGGCGGCAACTACGACGTGCTCAACACCTACGCCCTGGGCCAGTTCTACGAGGTGAGCTACAACCTCGCCACGCCCTACCGCGTGTGCGGCGGGCTGCAGGACAACGGTACGTGGTGCGGGCCCAGCCGCAGCCGCCGCGGCGACATCCAGAACGTGCACTGGGCGCAGGTGAACGGAGGGGACGGGTTCTTCACCGCGCAGGACCCCCTGGATCCCGACGTGGTCTGGGCCGAGTCCCAGGGTGGCAACATGGCGCGCATCAACGTGCGCACGGGCGAGCGGACCGTGCTCCAGAAGCCCAGCTGGCGCCCGCGCTACCGGATGTTCGAGGACTCGATCCTGACCGACTGGCCGGACACCGCCGTCACGCCGCCGGCGGCCGTACGCCGGCGGGTGGCCGACCTGCGGGCGCGCGCCAGCGCGGACTCCGCGTTGCTCGACATGCGGTGGAACTGGAACACGCCGTTCTTCCTGTCGCCGCACTCGCCCACCACGTTCTACGCCGCGGGCAACCGGGTGATGAAGTCGGTGCGGCGGGGTGACGACCTCATGCCCATCTCGCCCGACCTGTCCACCCGCGACACCGCCGCCATCCGCGTCGGCACGCGCACCACGGGCGGCATCACGCCGGACGTGACCGGCGCCGAGACCTATGGCACCGTCACGGCGCTGGCGGAGTCGCCGGTCCGGGCCGGACTGCTCTTCGCCGGCACGGACGACGGCAACGTCTGGCTCACCCGCAACGACGGCGGGGCCTGGGAGAACCTCACCGGCCGCTTCCCGGGCCTGCCGCCCCGGACCTACGTCGCGCGCATCGAGCCGTCGCACTTCGACACCGCGACCGCCTACGTCGCGTTCGACGGGCACCGCAGCGGCGACTACGCGCCGTATCTCTACGTGACGACCGACTTCGGGCGGACGTTCCGCAGCCTCGCCGGAAACCTGCCGCGCGGCGGGCCGGACTTCCTGCACGTGGTGCGCGAGGACCCGGTGAATCGCGATCTGCTGTTCGTGGGCACCGACGTCGGCGCATTCGTCTCGCTCGACCGGGGGGCATCGTGGCAGCGATTCATGGCCGGTCTGCCCACCGTCCCGGTGCACGACCTGCAGATCCACCCGCGCGAGCACGAGCTGATCGCGGCCACGCACGGCCGCTCGATCTGGATCGTGGACATCGCCCCGCTCCAGCAGCTCTCGACGGGCGTCCTGTCCCGGAGCCCGTACCTGTTCCAGCCGACGACGGCGTACCAGTACGGCGAGGAGATCCGGGGCGGGGGCTCGATCGGCCACAAGGCGTTCCGCGCCCCCAGTCCCGGCTACGGTGCCGCCCTCGCCTACCGGGTGACGACCGGCGAGCCGCGCTCGCAGGTCGATCTCGTCATCACCGACGTGCGCGGCGATACGGTGCAGACCCTGCGCGGCCCGGGCCGCCCCGGCCTGCACTGGGTCGCCTGGAACTTCCGCGGCCGCCAGCCGCCTCCCCGTCCGATGACGCCCGCCGGGCGGCGCGACAGCGTCAACGCGGTGAAGCGCGTGAACGTGGTGTTCGACTCGCTCATCGCCGCGGGGCGCCCGGCAGCGCTGATGAACCAGATCCGCGAGGCGATCCTCAAGGGCGACGTGCAGGGTCTGGCGCAGCGTTTCGGACCGGGTGGCGGGGGCGGCGGAGGCGGCGGAGGCGGAGGATTCGGGGCCGGGTTCGGCGTGCTGCCGCAGGCGCAGCGCTGGGTGGATCGCCCGGGGGAGCAGGCGCGGGGGCGGACCGGCGGCGCCGGCGGCGCGGGGGGTGGCGGTGCGGAGGCGCAGGGGGAGGGCCAGCAGGCCGAGCAGGCGCAGGAGGCCGATCCCAACCTGCTGCAGCAGCTCGGGGCGCTGTTGCGTCCGCCCGGCACCACGGGCGGAGGCGGATTCGGCGGATTGAACGCGCTGGCCACGGCGCTCCTGGGGCAGCGGCCTCCCGCGCCCCTCGCCGCCACGGGTGACTATCTCGTGACCCTGAAGGTGGGGGACCAGACGATGAGCCGGGTGCTGCGCGTGGAGCAGCTCGCGGGCGCCGCTCCGCCCGGGTTCTTCGGCGGCGCGGAGGAGGACGGGTCGGATCGCTGAACGCACCGCCGGGCGGCGCACGTGCGGCTCCCTGGAGGCGGACGCGGGCGTAGATTGTACGGTGCATGCCGATCCGTCTCCCGCCGATCCTCCTCGCGGCCGCGGTGCTCGTCCCCGGCGCGGCGGCCGCGCAGGCGCGCTTCCATCCGCGCTGGGAAGCGACTGGCCGCGACTTCCGTCCCGATGGCGTCTGGCGGTCGCGCGCGCGTGACGTGACGCGTGCGCGGCTCCGCCTGCTCGCGCGCGGCGATTATGCGGAGTTGAACGCACCCGTGGCGGGCGCCGCGCTGATCGGCGGCGCGACGGCGGCCGCGCTGGGCGGGACCCTGGCCGTGCCCGCCGTCCTGTTCAGCTACCCCGGCGTCGATTCGACGCAGTTCATGCGCGACCCCGGACAGTACCAGGCCGCCCTGTTCGGCGCGGCGCCGCCGGCGGGGCTGCCGTACTCGCTGCGTTCCTTCTATACGGAGCTGTCGAACGGCCTGCTCGACGTGCCGGGCCAGATGGTCGGCTGGGCGCGGCTCGACAGCGCCGAGTCGGCGTACACCGGCGGGGAGAGCACGGCGTGCCAGTTCTCCAATCCGATCGGCGCAAGCAACTGCAACGGCATCTTCTCCGGCACGGCGTTCACCCGTATGCAGAACGGCCTGATCGAGGCCCTCGCCAAGGTCGATCCCGGCGTGGACTTCGCGCAATACGACAACGACGGCCCCGACGGCGTCCCCAACTCGGGCGACGACGACGGCGTCGTGGACGTGATCGCGTTCCTGCACGCCACCCGGGACGGGGCCTGTGCCTCCGCGAGCAACGGTCATCTCTGGGCCCATCGTGCGGCGGTGTCCTTCGGCACCGACGACGCCAGCGCGCTGGGCGGCACGATCCAGGTGCGCGACTACATCCTGCAGAGCGGGCTCGGCGGCGCCAGCGGGTGCGATTCGACCCAGATGATGGCGATCGGCACCATGGCCCACGAGCTCGGTCACGGGCTGGGCCTGCCCGATCTCTACGACACCAGCCAGCTGACCGAGGGCATCGGCCAGTGGGGCCTGATGGGGAGCGGGAACTGGGCCTCGCAACGGAGCCCGTCCCGGATGGAGGCCTGGTCGCTGAACGAGCTGGGGTGGGTGGCCGTGCGGGAGCTGACGACCGCGGGGACGTACGCGCTGGGCGCCGCGCCGACCGCAGACACGGCCCTGCTCGTCCGCGCGCAGGCGCCGAACCCGCGCGGGGAGTACTTCCTGCTGGAGAACCGCCAACCCGTGCTGGCCGACACCGCGGTGATCCGACTGCATTGCGACCGCAGCGGCAACCCGCCGGGGTGCAGCGGCGGCTTGCTCATCTGGCACGTCGACTCGATCAAGACGCGGAGCGGCGCGGTGAACGCCGGCGTGCCCCACGGGGTCGCACTGCGGCAGGCCGACGGCCTGTCGCAGCTCGACCTGAACCAGGGCGGCAACCGCGGCGACGCCGGCGATCCGTACCCCGGCGTCGCGGCCAACCGCGCGTTCTCGGCGGGCACCAACCCGGCAGCGACCCGCAACGCCGACCAGCGGTTCGCCGGCCTGGCGGTCGACTCGATCCGCCAGACGATCGCCGGAGGCGAGATGGCGTTCCGTCTGCGCTTCGGCGGCGTGACCATCGTGCGGGGGAGCGATACGGCCGCGGTGGTGGTGGTCGGCGGGGACACCGTGCGGGTGTTCCGCGACCTCGTGGGCGCCGGGGACACCGTCAGCGTCGCCGCGCCGGACACCCAGATGGCCGCGAACGGGCGTACGCGGTGGCGCTTCGTCTCCTGGTCCGACGGCCAGCCACGGTTGCACGCCATCGTCGGGTCGGCGGCGGGCGACACGCTGATCGCGACGCTGGCGCGCGACTTCCGGGTCGCGGTCACGGTGCAGGGTGGCGGTACCGTGACCGCCACCCCGGCGATCGATCTCGCGGGGGCACTGGTCGCGGAGGGGGCGCCGGTGGGTCTGGTGGCGACCCCCGGCGCCGGGTCCGTGTTCGTGGGCTGGAGCGGCGACACCAGCGCGACCAGTCGCGAGCTGTCGCTGCCGCTCGGGCGCCCGTACGTGCTCGTGGCACGCTTCGATCCCCTGCCCGCGCTCGCCACGAGCGCCGTCGTGGCGCACCTGCTGCGCGGCAGCGGCCCGCTCACCGCCGACCAGCTGCGGTACCTCGACCTCCTGGGGAACCGCAACGCCGTGTTCGACGTGGGAGACTTCAGGGCCTGGGTGGACGCGACGGGTGCCGTCGTCACCGGGGCGGCCGCGGCGCTCGTGTCAGGGGGACGCCGATGACGCGCGCCCCGCGAATGCTGCTCGCGGCCGTGATCGCGGGGGCGCTGTCATGCGGCGACGAGGGCACGGGGTCCCGCGCGGGGATGCTGGAGATCCTGCTGGCGACGCCCAACGCGGGCGCGGATGGCGCCATCCTGTTCACGGTGGTCGGCCCCGCGGCGCCAGCGGCCGCGAGCGCGCCCACCGGCCTGCGGGTCTTCCACGACTCGCTGGGTACCGTCACGACCTTCGCGGTCACCGGGACCCTTCCGGCCGGGACCATCGCGCGCATCCTGGTGGACGATCCGGGGCGGGCCGGCGAGTACACGGCGGTGGTCCAGCAGGTGGCGGCGGCGGACTACACGCTGCGGCCGCTGGCGGGGTACACGCTCACCGTCGCTCGCTGACCCTTCCCCCTTCCCCCTTCCCGTTCAGAGTCCCTCGCATCGTCCCGGGACCCGCACGAACGCCGCCGAGCCGTCGGGCAGGCGCAGGGCCAGGACGCGATCGCGCCACGCGGTCGCGAGCCAGTCCGCGAAGGGGCGCGCCCGCGCCCGCCGTGCGGGTGGGGCCGTGAGGTAGAGCGTGTAGGGGTTGGTGAGCAGCGTATCCGCGGGCGGCGCCACCAGCAGATCGAGATCGAGCGCGTCGCCGCGGCGGTCCTTCATCAGCGCGAAGGTCGGCAGGTCGGTGAGCGTGTACGCCCGCCAGTTCGACGCCTGCTGCAGGTTGGCGGCCTGCGATCCGCCCGACTCCACGTACCACAGCGCGGGTAGCGGGTCCACGCCCGCGAGGCGCCACAGCTCGAGCTCCTTCTGGTGGGTGCCCGACGCATCGGCCCGGCTCACGAACACCGGCCCCACCTGCCCGATCCGCCGCATCGCCGCGACGCCCGAGGTGAGGCCGCGGATCCCCGCCGGATCCCCGGGCGGCCCGACGATGCCGAACCGGCTCGCGAACAGCGGGCAGGCGAGCGCCGCGTGTCCGGGGGCCACGACCAGACGCTGCTCCAGCGCCGGCGCGTGCGTGACGATCACGTCCAGGTCCCCCGCCGCGGCCGATCGCAGGATCTGGCCCGACGGTCCGACGATCGTGACGAAGCGGCTCCCCTGCCACGCGCTGTCGAGGCCGGTCAGCGCGCCGGACTGTTCCAGGGTGTACGTCGTTCCCAGGCGGGTGGGCGGGCTCCCGCACGCGGCGCTGGCGACGCACATTGCCGCGATCCAGGTTCGTCCGAGGAGCTGCCCGATGCGTCGCATCCCGCCCGTCCTGTCCGTCTGGTCCGTCCTGGCCGTCTGGTCCGCCCTGTCCGCCCAGTCCGTCCCGTTCCAGCTCACCGTGGACAACATCATGCGCGGCCCCGAGCTCGTGGGGACCGCGCCGGCCAATGTGCGCTTCTCGGCGGATGGGCGCCACGTGTACTTCCGGTGGCGCGCCCCGGGCGTCGACACCCTCGCCCAGGACTACCGGGTGGCGGTGAGCGGCGGCGCGCCGGAGCGCCTGCCACGTCGCGCGGTCGATACCATCGCGATGGCCGGCGTGTGGTCCCCCGATCTGCGCCGGATGCTGGTGGTGCTCGAGCACGACCTCTTCGTCGTGGAGCGGGACGGCGGCAAGCGCCGTCTCACCGATACGCGGGAGGAGGAGTCGGGGCCGTCCTGGTCGGCGGACGGCGGCACGGTGTTCTTCCGGCGGGGCGACAACGCGTGGGGCATGGACCTCGCCGGCGGGCGGCTCGCCCAGCTGACGGACATCCGGCAGGGGCCGGCGCCCGCGACGCCACGCGAGTCGGAGGGCCAGCGTCGGGGGTTGCGCGATCAGCAACGCGAGTTGTTCGACTTCGTGCGGCGCCAGGTGTGGGCCGAGGAGCTGCGCGCGGACTCGGACACCACCGGTCCCCGACCGCTCACCCTGGAGAAGGGGGAGATGGTCGCGCGGCTCGAGGTCTCGCCCGACGGCCGGTTCGTGCTGGTCGCCGTGTCGGCCCGGGCGGAGGACGCGCGGCAGGTCGTGATGCCGGTGTGGGTCAACGAGTCGGGGTACACCGAGACGCGCCAGATCCGGACCAAGGTCGGCGATGCGCAGGCGCGCACGCGGGCGGGCATCATCGAGGTGACGACTGGACGGGTGACTTGGGTGGAGGCGGACAGCACCTGGATCGTAGGGACGGGGGACGAGGGACGGGGGACGCGTGCCGCCGATGTGACCGTGGTGGCCGTTTCGCCCAACGGGCGACACGCGCTGTTCCGGGTCGCGACCACGGACCACGAGGATGCCTGGCTGGTGGTGGTCGACCTGCCGTCGCTCGCGCGGCGGGCCGTGGCACACCTGCACGACGACGCGTGGCTCGACGGGCCGCTGGCCCAGACGGCGGGCTGGCTGCGCGACGGCGAGACGGTGTACTACGGCAGCGAGGAGACGGGGTGGGCGCATCTCTACACGGTCCCCGCCGCCGGGGGGACGTCGCGCGCATTGACCGTGGGAGCGTGGGAGGTGCAGCGCGCGGTGCTGTCGCCCGATGGGCGCGCGTTCCGGCTGCACACCAACGAGGGGGACTTCGGGCAGGTGCACTTCTGGGCCCTCGACGTGGCGACCGGCCGGCGGACGCAAGGCACGGTGGCGGAGGGACGACAGGACGTGGTCGCGTCACCGGACGGCCGAACGCTCGCGGTGCTGCATTCGAGCGCCAACCGACCACCCGAACTGTACCTGCAGGCCAACCGTCCGGGCGCCGAGCCGCGGCGCGTCACCGAAAGCACGACCGCGGAGTTCCGGAGCTACGACTGGATCGTCCCGGAGATCGTGATGATCCCGGCGTCGGATGGCGTGCGCGTGCCGGCGCGCCTGTACCGGCCGCGCGGTGCACCGGCGCCCGGCGCGGCGGTGATCTTCGTCCACGGCGCGGGCTACCTCCAGAACGTGCACAAGTGGTGGTCGAGCTATTACCGGGAGTACATGTTCCACCACCTGCTCGCGGCGCGGGGCTACGCGGTGCTCGACCTCGATTACCGGGGCAGCGCCGGCCACGGGCGCGACTGGCGCACGGCGATCTACCGTCATATGGGCGGCCGGGACCTGGACGACCAGGTGGACGCGGCCCGCTGGCTGGTGCGCGAGATGGGCGTCGACTCGTCCCGCATCGGGATCTACGGCGGCAGCTACGGCGGGTTCATCACGCTGATGGCGATGTTCACCAAGCCCGGCGTGTTCGCGGCCGGGGCGGCGTTACGGCCGGTGACCGACTGGGCGCACTACAACCACGGCTATACGGCACGCATCCTCAACACGCCGCAGGACGATTCCACCGCCTTCCGCCGGTCCTCCCCGGTCTATCATGCCGCGGGGCTCGAGGGGCACCTGCTGATCTGTCACGGGATGGTGGACGACAACGTGCACTTCTCGGACACGGTGCGGCTGGTCCAGCGGCTGATCGAGCTCGGGAAGGACAACTGGGAGGCGGCGATGTATCCCGTGGAGCCGCACGGCTTCCTGCGCGCCGATAGCTGGCGCGACGAGTACCGGCGCATCCTGCGGCTGTTCGAGACGGCGTTGCAATGAGGGAGCGGGGACGAGGGAGCGGGGAGCCGGGCGCGCCGATGTAACCTCCGGCTCCCGGCTCCCGGCTCCCGGCTCCCGGCTCCCGGCTCCCGGCGTTTCTTGCCCCGGCACCCTCCCCGTTCCTACCTTAGGGTCACTCGCCCCCCATCCCGAGGCCTGCCCATGCGCCGTCCCGTCGCCGTGCTCGCTCTGTCCCTCGCCGCGCTGGCCATCACCTGCAAGAGCGACGGCGGCACCGCGACCCCCGTCCCCACGACCGTGACCATCTCGCCCGGCGCGGTGACGCTCTCGGCGCTGGGCGCGACGCAGCCGCTCACGGCGACCGTCCGGGACCAGAACAACAACGTGATGACCGGTCAGGGGATCACGTGGACGTCGACCAACACCGCCGCGGTGACCGTGAGCCCGGCCGGCGTGGTGACAGCCGTGGCCAACGGCACCGCGAGCGTGCGGGCCGAGGTCGGTGCGGTTCAGGGGAGCATCACGGTCACGGTGGCGCAGACCGTGTCCGCGCTCGTGAAGGTCTCGGGCGACGCCCAGAGCGCGACGGTCGGATCCGCGCTGCCCACGGCGCTGGTGGTGCGGACCAACGATGCCAACGGGAACCCGGTGGCCGGTGTCACGGTCACCCTCGCCGTGACGCAGGGCGGGGGAAACCTCACGGCGACGAGCCAGGTGACTGCCACCAACGGCCAGATCGCCGGCGTCACGTGGACCATCGGAAACGTTGCGGGTGCCGCCCAGCAGGCCACCGCGTCGGCGACGGGCGCGCCGGCCGCCACGTTCACGGCCACAGCCAACGCCGGGCCGGCCGCCAGCGTCGCGCTGCAGGCGGGCGACAACCAGACGGGACCGCAGGGCCTCGCCCTCCCCACCGACCCCGCGGTGATCGTGCGCGACGCGCTCAACAACCCGGTGCCCAACGCGATCGTGACCTTCGCCGTCACCACGGGCAACGGCAGCGTCACCGGCGCCGTGGACACGACCGGCGCGAACGGCGTCGCGGCGGTGGGGTCCTGGGTGATGGGCGACCCGGGCGCCAACTCCCTTACCGCGACGGTCACGGGCGCCGGGATCACCGGCAATCCGATCACCTTCAACGCGACGTCGACTGCGGCTGGTGCGCCGGCGAGCGTCTCGGCGTTCGACGGCAACAACCAGACGGGGCTGGTGGGGTTCGCGCTCAACGTGCGGCCGGCGGTGATCGTGCGGGACGCGCTGAGCGCGCCCGTCTCCAACGTGCAGGTGGATTTCGCGGTGACGGGCGGCGGCGGCTCGGTCACGGGCGCGACGGTCCTGACGGGCGTCGATGGCGTCGCCCGGGTCGGCAGCTGGGTGCTGGGCGGGTCGGCCGGCGCCAACACCATGACGGCGACCGTCTCGGGCATCACCCCGGCGACGATCACCGCGACCGGGGCCACGAAGCAGTACAACATCGACGTGCGGTTCCTGACGGCGGTGTCGGCCGGCGCGCGGGCGGCGTTCGACTCGGCCGAGGCGCGGTGGGAGCGGATCCTGTACGGCGAGCTGACGAGCATCGCGATCACCAATCCCGTCGACACCTGTGCCCAGGTCCCCGTGCCCGCCATCAACGAGACGGTCGACGACCTTCTCATATTCGTGAGGCTGGACTCGATCGACGGGCCGCTCAACCAGCTGGGTGCGGCCGGGCCGTGCTTCTTCCGGTCGGCGGACTCGATCCCGATCGTCGGGGCGATGCGGTTCGATACCGCGGACGTCGCGACGTTCGTGGGGCAGGGGCTGTTCGACGAGATCGTGATGCACGAGATGGGACACGTCATCGGCGTCGGTGGGCTGTGGCTGCTGAAGGGCCAGGTCGTGAACCCGTCGCTCCCGTCGTCCCCCGGTGTGGATACCCACTACCCGCGGCCCTCGTCCGTGGCGGCGTTCAACTCGGCGGGCGGCTCCGGCTATGTCGCCGGCCAGAA
>DASPFU010000141.1:0-17116 GCA_035620935.1 Gemmatimonadales bacterium | reverse complement strand
GCCCGCGGCGACGGCGAAGCCGCCGAACAGGCCGAAGAAGACGAGCTCCTCCATGGCGGGCCCTACGGCAGACGCCCGCCGGCGGGTTTCACGGCGGGCCCCTGGGGGCGCCCCGCCGCCCGTTCGCGGAGCCGCCGCCAGCCGACACCCCAGGTGCGGCGCAGCTCGCGGTCCATGAACGAGCGCTCGAGGAGCCGCGCGACGGGCCCCGGCAGCCATCGCATCGTGATCGACTCGTATCCCTCGACGCGCACGCCGCCCGCACGCTCCGTCAGCCGGACCTCCCCGTCGCCCCGCCAGAACCCGCGGAACACCCAGCGCACGCGCGTGTGCGGCTCCGCCACGGTGACCCGCGCCACCAGCGGGAACGGGAAGCGCTTGAATGGGACGGCGAACCAGCCGCCACCCCGGTCGGTGACGCGCCCGGCGAACCCGAAGAGCCGCACCCAGTCCGCCGGGGTGTGGAAGTAGGCATAGACCTCCCGTGCCGGCAACGCGAATTCCTCCGCGAACTGGATGCGCATCGCACGAACGTACACGGTCGCGGGGCACGACGGGAGGCATGACGGCGCCCTTGACCCACCGGCCACGCCGTCGAGTATTCCGGGACACCGTGACACTCCCTGTGAACGCGTCCCCTCCCCTGCCGGCAGCGTCCATCGCCGAGCTCCAGACGGAGGCCCGCCGGCGGGTCGTGGCGCGCGCCATGCGCCTCGGCCTGTGGGCGTGGCCGAGCTTCGTCCTGCTCGACGCCTGGATGTGCTTCGTCGCGTACCCCGGGGCGCCGTTCGGCCTCTTCGTGGTCTACCGCATCGTCGTCGCGCTGGTGTTGTTCACCGTCTACCGGGCGACCCGCTGGCGCAGCGTGCCGATCTTCCGGCTCGTCGTCGCCCAGAACGTCGCCTACGCCCTGGCGGCGGGCGTGATCGCACTCATGGCCATCCACCTGGGCGGGGTCCGCAGCCCGTACATGCACGGCGTCTCCATCGTGGCGCTGGTGCGGGCGGCGGTGATCCCCGAGTCGTGGCGCCGCGCCTGGCCCACCTTCGCCGCGATCGGGCTCGTCTTCCCCGTGGTGATGGGCGTCGGGGCCGCCGTCTCGCCGGACGCCCGGGCCGCCTGGATCACGGCCGACGCGCTGACGGTGTTCGCTACCAACTACGTGTTCGTGCTGGCCTCGGCGTTCCTCGGGCTGTTCTCGGGCGACGTCGTGTGGCGGGCGCAGGAGCAGCTCTACCGGGCGCGGCGGGTGGGCCGCTACCGCCTGCAGGCGCCGATCGGCAAGGGCGGGATGGGCGAGGTGTGGCTGGCGTGGGACCTGTCGTTGCGCCGCTCCGTGGCGCTCAAGCTGCTGCGGGGGAACACCGCGTCGGGTCCCGATGCAGTACAGCGGTTCGAGCGCGAGGCGCTGGCCGCGAGCCGCCTGCAGAGCCGACACGTCGTCCAGATCTTCGACTTCGGTGCGAGCGACGACGGCCTGTATTACATCGCGATGGAGTACCTGCGGGGCATCGATCTCGAGGCGCTGGTCGAGCGGCACGGGCCGGTGCCGCCCGCCCGGGCCGTGCATTTCATCGTGCAGGCATGCCTCGCGCTGGAGGAGGCCCACGCCGCCGGGATCATCCACCGGGACATCAAGCCGCACAACCTGTTCGTCACGGAGGTGGACGGAGACCCGGATTTCGTCAAGCTGCTCGACTTCGGCGTGGTGCGGTTTCGCGCCCCGACACCGGGCGACCAGCGGCTGACCTGGACCGGGGCGCTGATCGGCACGCCGCTCTACCTCGCCCCCGAGTTGTGGCAGGGAGCGGCGGCCGACGAGCGCAGTGACATCTACGCGCTGGGAATGACGCTGTACTTCCTGCTGACCGGGCGCGTGTCGCTGCGGGGCGAATGGCCTGCGGACGCGCGACCCGTGCCGCCGGCCCTCGAGGCGTTGTTGCGGCGGTGCATGGCCGTGCGGCCGGACGAGCGGGTTCAATCGGCCCGTGACCTGCGTCTGGCCCTGAGCCAGCTGCACGAGACCGCCTCGTGGACGCGCGCCGACGCGGCTGCGTCGTGGCGCTCGGCGGGGCTCGGCGGCCCCGGTTAGCGGCCGCACTGTATATTCTCGGCGTCCGCCACCCCACTCGGGAGTCGCCATGGTCCCAGCGGTCATCACGGGGCTCGTCGTCGCCGCCTGGGCGATCGTGACGTTCAACCGGCTGACGCACCTGCGCCAGTTGAGCGACAACGCCTGGGCGGACATCGACGTGCAGCTCAAGCGCCGGCACGACCTGATCCCCGCCGTGGTCAACGTCGTGAAGGGACACGCGGCCTACGAGCGCGGCACGCTCGAGGCCGTGGTGGTCGCGCGGAGCCAGGCCATCGAGGCCACGGGCCCGGCGGCGCGGGCGCGGGCGGAGGTGCCGGTGGAGGGGTCCCTGCACCGCATCTTCGCGATCGCCGAGGCGTATCCCGAGCTCAAGGCCGTGGCGAGTTTCGCCGAGCTGCAGCGCACGCTCGCCGACGTCGAGGACCATCTCCAGAACGCGCGCCGCTACTACAACGCGGTGGTGCGGGACCTCAACACCAAGATCGCCCAGTTCCCCGCCAACCTGGTCGCCGGGGTGACCGGGTTCCGGCCGCGCGAGTTCTTCGGCATCGAGGACGCGGCCGAGCGGGCCGTCCCGCGCGTGGAGACGGGCGCGTGAGCCCGCGGTCACCGTTGCTCATCGCCCTCGCGTGCGCGGTGTTCGCGGCACCCCCGGCGGCCGCGCAGCGATCGCTCGCGATCGAGCGGTTCGACGCGCAGATCCGCGTGGAGACGGACGGCGCCATTCACGTCACCGAGACGATCACGGCGCGCTTCACCGGATCCTGGAACGGCATCTTCCGGACCATTCCGGTGAAGTACCGGACGTCTCAGGGTTTCAACTGGACCCTGGGCCTCGCGCTCGAGAGCGCGACCGACCCATCGGGCCAGCCGCTGCGCGTCGAGGCGGGCCGCGAGCGGCACTACATCAAGTACAAGATCTGGGTCCCGGGCGCCGAGGATGCGACGCGGACCATCGTGCTGCGCTACCGCGCGACCAACGGCCTCCGCTTCTTCGAGGACCACGACGAGCTGTACTGGAACGTGACGGGCGACGAGTGGGACGTGCCGATCGAGGCCGCGAGCGCGGTGATCGAGCTGCCGGCGGGCGCCACCGGCATCCGCGCGATCGCGTTCAACGGGGTGTACGGCTCGACCGCGCAGGACGCGACCGTCGAGACGAGCGGCACCGCGGTCCGGATCGCGATGCCCCACCCGCTCGCGTTCCACGAGGGCCTCACGGCCGTCGTGGGATGGGACAAGGGCCTCGTGACCGCGCCCACCTCCGCCGACCGGGCCGCGGGGCTGCTGCGCAGTAACTGGCCCCTCGCGATCCCGATTCCGGTGTTCTTCGCCGTCTTCGCGGTGTGGCGGCGCCGCGGCCGCGACCCCGCCCAGCGTCCCATCGCCGTGCAGTACGAGCCGCCGGCGGAGCTCACGCCCGCGGAAGCGGGCACCCTGATCGACAATTCGGCCGACATGCGAGACATCACGGCGACGCTGGTAGACCTGGCGGTGCACGGCCACCTGAAGATCGAGGAGCGCGACGACCGCAAGCTCCTCGGCCTGATCGGCGGGCGCGAGTTCGTGCTGCACCGGCAGGAGCCCCCCGCCGGGGAGAGGCCGCTGCTGCCGCACGAGCGACGCCTGCGCGACGGCATCTTCAGCGGGCGGGGCGACACGGTCGAGCTGTCCCAGCTGGAGGACGAGTTCTACACCGAGCTGCCGGGGATCCGGGACTCCGTGTTCGACCGACTGCTCGGGCACGGCTTCTACCGCGCCCGGCCCGATCGCGTGCGCGCCGGATGGATGGTGGGCGGCGTGGCGCTCGGCCTGGCGATCGGGTTCGGCGGCAGCGCGTTGAGCGCCGCGCTGCTGCTGACGCCGGTGCCGTTCATCGTGGCGGGCGCGCTGGTCGCGGTCATCCTGCTCGGTTTCGGCGCCGTGATGCCCGCGCGCACGGAGGCCGGCGCGCGCGCGCGAGAGCACGTGCTGGGCTTCGAGGAGTTCCTGCGCCGCGTCGAGTCCGAGCAGTACAAGCGCGTGGCGCTCGACCACCCGGAGTGGTTCGACCGCTACCTGCCCTTCGCGATGGCGTTCGGGGTCGAGAAGAAGTGGGCGCGGGCGTTCGAGGGGATCTACACCCAGTCGCCCGGCTGGTACGTGGGCCCCAGCGCGACACACTTCAGCGCCAGCCGGTTCTCGAGCAACCTGGCGAACCTGTCCAGCGCGGCGAGCAGCACGCTGGCCTCGTCGCCGCGCAGCTCCAGCGGATCGGGGTTCGGCGGCGGCGGGTCGTCGGGAGGGGGTGGTGGCGGCGGCGGCGGCGGCGGGTTCTGACTCACGCCGGCCGATACACCCCCCACACCGCCCGCAGGGCGTCACTGATCTCGCCCACGCTGGCGCGCGCCCGCACCGCCGCGACGATCGGCTCCATCAGGCTCCCGCCCGCCCGCGCGGCCGCCGACACCTCCTGGAGCGCCGCCCCGGCGGCCGCGCCGTCGCGACCTGCCCGGGACTCCGACAGACGCCGCCGCTGCGCCTCCGCCAGGGCGGTGAAGTCGGGCTGGTGGAGGTCCGGCGCCGGAGTGGCCGTCTCGTAGCGATTCACGCCCACCACCACCGTCGACCCCGCTTCGACCGCCTGCTGGTATGCGTACGCGCTCCGGGCGATGGCGTCCTGATAGAGCCCGCGCTCGATCGCCCGCGCCGCCCCGCCCTGCCCCTCGATCTCGTCGATCAGCGCCCGCGCGCCCCGCTCGATCCGGTCGGTGAGGGCCTCGACGTACCAGCTCCCGCCGAACGGGTCCACGACCTCGGGCACGCCGGTCTCGTGCGCCAGCACCTGCTGGGTCCGCAACGCCACCGTCGCGCTGGCCCGGGTGGGAAGCGCCAGCGCCTCGTCGTAGGCGTTGGTGTGCAGCGATTGCGTGCCCCCGACCACCGCGGCCAGCGCCTGGTAGGCGACGCGCGCCACGTTGTTGAGGGGCTGCTGGGCCGTGAGCGTCGCCCCCCCCGTCTGCGTGTGAAAGCGCAGGCGGCACGATGCGTCGTCAGCGGCGAACCGCTCCCGCATCAACCGGGCCCACAGCCGGCGCGCCGCGCGGAACTTCGCCACCTCCTCGAAGAGATCGGTGTAGCCGGCGAAGAAGAACGAGATCCGCGACGCGAACCGGTCGACGGCGAGGCCCGCGCCGACGGCCCGGCGCACGTATTCGAGACCGTTCGCGAGCGTGAACCCGATCTCCTGAATGGCCGTCGCCCCCGCCTCCCGCATGTGGTACCCCGACACGGAGATCGGGTTGAAGCTCATGCCGGCCGCGGCGCAGTACCGGAAGATGTCGGCGATCAGGCGCAGCGACGGCTCCGGCGGAAAGATGTACGTGCCCCGGGCGACGTACTCCTTGAGGATGTCGTTCTGGATCGTGCCCTGGAGCCGCTCGCGCGGCACGCCCTGTTCCTCGCCCACCACCACGTACATCGCGAGCAGGATCCCCGCGGTCGCGTTGATCGTCATCGACGTGGAAACCCGGTCGAGCGGGATGCCGTGGAACAGCCGCTCGAGGTCGTCCACCGTGTCGATGGCGACGCCCACCCGCCCCACTTCCCCCTCGGCCATCGGGTGATCGGAGTCGTAGCCCATCTGGGTCGGGAGGTCGAAGGCGACGGAGAGTCCGGTCTGCCCCGCGGCGAGGAGATGGTGGAACCGCGCGTTGGTCTCCTCGGCCGTGCCGAAGCCCGCATACTGGCGCATCGTCCACAGCCTGCCGCGGTACATCGTGGGATGGACGCCGCGCGTGAACGGGAAGGCCCCGGGCGTCGCGAGGTCGCGGGCCGGGTCTCCGGCCCAGTCCCCCGGACCGTAGACCGCCTGCACGCCCGCCAGGTCGGCCTGGTCCGCCCTGTCCGCCTTCTTGCTCACACGCCCGCCGCCTCCGCGCTCATCGCCCGCGTCGCGAACTCCACGTCGGCCTTGCTGCCGATCACGAGCGGCGTGCGCTGATGCAGGTCACCCGGCGCGATGTCCATGACGCGCCGGCACCCGTCGGTGGCCGCGCCGCCCGCCTGCTCCACCACGAACGCGAGGGGCGCGCCCTCGTAGAGCAGGCGCAGCTTGCCCTGGGGCGAGCGCGTGTCCCCGGGATAGAGAAAGATGCCCCCGGAGATGAGGTTGCGGTGGAAGTCGGCCACCAGCGAGCCGATGTAGCGCGCGTTCTTCGACTTGAGGGGGCCGTCACCGTTCTTGAACGCGGCCACCACGCGCTGGGTCGCCGGGCTCCACCGGTTCCAGTTGCTCTCGTTCACCGAGTAGTACTTGCCCACCTCGGGGATGCGGATGTGCGGGTGCGACAGGAGGAACTCGCCGATCGTGGGATCGAGGGTGAACCCGTGCACGCCGTTCCCGGTGGTGTAGACCAGCATCGTGCTCGAGCCGTACAGGATGTATCCGGCGGCGACCTGCTTCGTGCCCGTCTGGAGGCAGTCGGCGAGCTTGCCCGGACCGGCGTCGGTGACGCGCCGATGGATCGCGAAGATGGTCCCGATCGACACGTTGACGTCGATATTGCTGGACCCGTCGAGCGGATCGTACAGCACGACGTACTTGCCCGCGGGCACGTTGGCCGGCACGGGTGTCGGCTCCTCGTCCTCTTCGGACGCCAGCACGCACACGCGCCCCGTGTACTGGAGGCTGTTGCGCACCGTCTCGTTGGCGATGAGGTCGAGCTTCTGCTGGAGGTCGCCCGACACGTTGACGGTGGTGGACCCGCCGAGGATGTCGGTGAGCCCGGCGCGGCGCACGTTGCGGGAGATGATCTTCGCCGCGAGACAGATGTCGTAGAGCAGGTTCGAGAGGTCGCCCGTCGCCTCGGGATGGAGGCGCTCCTGCTCCATGATGAACCGCTCGATCGTGGTGACGGAGGTCGGTGTGTTCACGGGTACCGTCGGTCGTGAGAGTGATGGTGCCGGCGCGGTCGGTCCGCAGCACGGTGGCGCCCGCCCGCGCCAGGCGGTCGAGCACCTCGGGCGCGGGGTGGCCGTACCGGTTGCCGCGCCCCACGCTGATCACGGCGATCGCCGGGTCGAGCTCCGCCAGCCATTCCGCCGACGTCGCGGTGCGGGAGCCGTGGTGGCCGACCTTGAGCACGTCCACCGGTCCCACCCGACCCGCGATCCGCCCCTCGACCGGCAGTCCCGCATCGCCCGCGAACAGCAGGGTGACGGCGCCGTAGCGCACCCGCAGGACCACCGAGTGCTCGTTCGGGTCGAGCGGCGCCGCGACCCACTCGTCGTCGGGGCTCAGCACGTCGAGCGTGACCCCGTCGACCGTGAGGCGGTCGCCCGCCCGCGCCGGGGTCCACGGCGCGCCGCTCCCGGCCACGTCGGCGAGCCACTCCAGATAGAGCGGCTGGCCCAGGGGCGCTCCCGGCTCGACGATCGCCAGCGGGCGGAAGGTCCGGACCACGGCCGGGAGTCCGCCCAGGTGGTCCCCATGGCCGTGGCTCGCCACCACCAGGGCCACGCGGCTCACTCCGCGCCTGCGCAAGAACGGCACCACGACCCGCCGCCCCGCGTCCCCCGTGGACCCTCGCGGGCCCCCGTCGATCACGATCCACGCGCCGTGGGGCGTGCGCAACACCGTGGCGTCGCCCTGGCCCACATCGAGGAAATGTACGGTCAGGCCGGGGGCGGCGTCGAGGGAAACGGCACGGGCGGCGAGCCCCCACGACACGAGGCACGCGGCGCACGCCACCCGCGCGGCCGCCGTCCAGCGGGGCACGCGCCACGCCCACCACGCCACCGCCGCCACCGCCGCCCAGAGCCCTGCGCTCCGCCAGCCCTCCGCCATCACCACGTGCCCGCCGGGGGCCGCAGCCGCCATCCGCGCGGCGAGATCGAGCAGCGCGAGCACCAGTCCCGCGCCCGCGGCGAACAGCTCGGCCAGGGGACGCGCCACCCACGAGGCCAGGAGGGCGACGAACAACCCCGGCACGGCGACGGCACCGAGCGGGATCGCGGCGAGATTGGCCACCACGCCCACGGGCGCCACCGTGCCGAAGGCGTAGGCGGTGATCGGCGCCGTGAGCAGGGTGGCGGCCGCCCCCGACCCCAGCGCGCGCACGAGCGCGTGTCGCCCGTCGAGCGCCCGGCCGGCCCAGATCACGGCCGCGACGGCGGCGACGGAGAGCCACGCGCCCACCGAGCGCAGGGCCCAGGGGTCGAGCAGCAGCAGTACCAGCACGGCGAGTGCGACCGCCCCGCGCGGCGCCACCACCCGCTGGCGCAGGCGCCCGACGCCGTCGATCGCGAGCATCAGCGCCGCGCGCGCCGCGGGCGCGGGCCACCCGAGCAGCCAGACGTACAGCGCGATCGCGCCGGTGCCGACCGCGAATCGCGTGGCCGGACCGAGCCGCAGTCGCCGCAGGACGAGGGCCAGCCACGCTGCGATGAAGCCGACGTGCAGTCCGGAGATGGAGAGCAGGTGGGCCAGGCCCGAGCGCGCGAAGCGTTCGCGCACCTCGGGCTCCAGCTCGCCGCGCCGCGCGAGCACCAGGGCGTCCACGAGGGACGCCCGCGCGCCGAACAGCTCGGCGGCGCGCGCCGCCACCGCCCCGCGCAGCGCGCCGCGCCCGCGTGGCGTCGCATCGACGACTCGCACGTGCCGGGCCGCGAGCACGCCGCGATCGGCCGCTCCCAGCCAGCGCCCCACGGCGATCCACTCGGTGCCGCCCGCCCCGGGCTGACCCGCGGGCCAGCGCACCCGCAGCGCGCCGCCGCACGAGCCACCCACGACCGTCGCGTCCACGACCCCGCCATCCGGCCCGACGTGGTCGAGCAGTCGCACGCGCGCCGCCCGCATGAGCCGCACGGCTTCCGGCTCCCGGCGAGCGTCAGCGAGTCCTTCAGGGCTCCCGGCTCCCGCCCACACCCCGCGCAGGTCCGCGACCGCTCCGCCCGCGCCACCGCGCCCCAGAGCACGCCGGCGAGCGCCGCCGCCGCGCACGCGGCGGCGACCGGCGCCCGGCCGGCACGGAGCACCGCCCCCAGCGCGACCAGCACGACCGGCCAGGCGACCGGGAACGCCGCGAGGCCGGCCCACAACCCGGTGGCGAACCCGACGGCGATCCACAGGATGGGCGGCCGCACCGGGCCGCCCTCAGCGGCTCAGGCGAGCCGGATGGGTGTCGCGCTGCAGCGCGGCGCCAGCGCCACGCGGCGGAACCCTTCGATGAGGATGACCGAGAGGCGCGCGCGCTCCTGGTCGGAGGCGAGGCTCAGCTCGGTGAGGACCTCGCCCTGGCGGGTCGAGACGTAGTGCGGACTGAGGCGGTTGAGGGCGTACACGACGACGTCGCCACGGCACGTGTCGCAGCCGCAGAATCCCCGCATCTCTGGGCGCAGCGCCTCGTACTCGCGCTGCACGATCTCGCGGGTGACGTCGGTCACCCCACGGCGGCCGGCTCCCGGTCCAGCGGCCATGCGGTGAAGGTCGATCCCGTGGTCCCGGTGAACCGCACCCGGCGGTAGGACCCGATCCACTCCGCCGGGCCCTCGAACAGCGCCACCTTGTTGGTACGCGTGCGGGCCTGGAGCAGTCCGCCCCGCTTCGCCATGCCCTCGACCAGCACGTCGTGCGCGGTCCCCACCAGCCCGGCGTTGACGCGCCGTGCCACGCGCCGCACGGTCGCGATGAGCGCCTCGAGCCGCTCGCCCGCGACGTCGTCCGGCACCGCGTCATCCAGACGCACCGACGGCGTGCCTTCGCGCGGGGAATACCGGAACGTGTAGGCGTCGTCGAAACCCACGGCGTCGACCAGCGACAGCGTCTCGGCGAAGTCGTCCACGGTTTCGCCCGGGAACCCGACGATGATGTCGGTCGTGAGCGCGAGGCCGGGGACGGCGGCGCGCAGGGCGCGCACCACCTCGAGATACCCCTCGCGCGTATAGCGGCGCAGCATCCGGCGCAGCACCCGCGACGACCCGCTCTGCACCGGGAGGTGGACGTGCTCGCACACCGCGGGCGTCTCCGCCATCGCGACCAGCACCCGCGGCGAGAAGTCGTTGGGATGGGGCGACGTGAACCGCAGCCGGCGGATGCCGTCCACCGCGCCCGTGGCCCGGAGCAGGTCGGCGAAGTCGTGCGTGCCGTCGTGGTAGCTGTTGACCGTCTGGCCAAGGAGCGTGACCTCCGTCGTGCCCCGGGCGGCGAGGTCCGCCACCTCCCGCACGATGTCGGCCAACTTGCGGCTCCGCTCCGGGCCGCGCGTCATCGGAACGATGCAGTAGGTACACCGATAATCGCAGCCGCGCTGCACCGTGACGAAGGCGCTCGGACCGGCGGCCCGCTCCGCGGGCACGTCCTCGTAGTGCTCCCAGTCGCGGAACGCGACGTCCGCCGCCCGCTCGCCGTCCCGCGCCCGCGCGATCAGCTCGGGCAGGCCGCGGTAGCCGTCGGGCCCGATCACGATGTCGACGTGTGGGACCCGCTCCAGCAGCCGGGGCCCGAGGCGCTGGGCCATGCAGCCGACGACCCCGAGGACGGTGCCCGGCCGCTTGAACCGCTTCAGCTCGCCCATCCGCCCCAGCACGCGCTGCTCGGCGTGATCCCGGATGGCGCAGGTGTTGACGATGAGGACGTCGGCCTGCGCCGGGTCGTCGGTGGGCTCGTAGCCGTCCCGTCCCAACGCTCCGGCGATGAGCTCGGTGTCGGCCACGTTCATCTGGCAGCCGTAGGTCTCGAGGTAGAGGCGCGGCATCAGTCGATCACTACGTCCAGGCGCGGGGTCCCGTCCCAGCGGTCGCCCTCAAGATAGACCGTGAGGTAGTCCTCCGTCAGCACGTCCACCCGCCCGCCGGCATGGCCGCAGGCGACGCCGTCCGCCCGGCGCCCCCGCCGGCTGGCGCGGTACGCCTCACCCTTGGCGGCACCGAGCGCACGCAGCTCGGCGGCGCGGCCGCGCGCCGCCGCCGACCCGACGGCCTGACCCAGCCGCGGCGCGGCGGTGCCGGGGCGCGGACTGTACGGGAACACGTGCAGGTAGGTGAACGGCAGCGTCGCGATCAGGTCCACGGTAGCCCGGTGATCGGCGGCGGTCTCGCCCGGGAACCCCACCATGACGTCGGCGCCCAGCCCGAACGCCGGCAGGCGTGCCGCCAGGTGCTCGAGGCGCGCGCGGTAGCTCGCCGGCGTGTACCAGTGCCGGCCCATTCGCCGCAGCACGCAATCCGATCCCGACTGCAGCGGCGCGTGCACGTGCGCGGCGAGGTGCCGCGGCGCCTCGATCAGGAGGCGCTCGATCCGCTCGTCGATCTCGGTCGCCTCGATCGAGGAAAGCCGAAACCGCACCGATGGCGCGGCCGCGATCAGCGCCTCCAGCAGCCCGCTCAGCACCACCCCGTCCCCCGTCCCCCGTCCCCCGTCCCGGTCCATCCCGTACGTCCCGATGTGAATCCCGGTGATCACGATCTCGGCGTGGTGCTCGGCGAGGGCGCGCGCCTCCGCCACGAGCTCCGCCGCCGGGCGTGACCGGCTGGCACCCCGGGCGATGGTGGTCGCGCAGAACGTGCAGTGCTCGTCGCAGCCGTCCTGGATCCTGAGCCAGGCGCGGGCGCTGGCCGGGAAACGGCGCAGGCCCGGGGACCGGCCGCCGCCGTCGAGGCCCGCGGCCAGGAGCACCGCCCCGGGATCGGCGCCACCGACGACCGCGCGCACTCCCGGCACGGCTGCGAGGGAGCCATCGTCCACGGCGGCGGCGCAACCCATCACCACCGTCCCGACCCGCGCGCGCCCGAGACGCCGCGCCAGCGCGCGCAGCTTCGCCTCGCCCGCCGCGGTCACCGTGCAGGAATTGAGCACCGCGAGGTCGGCGCCCGCCGGGTCGTCGACGGCCGTCACGCCGTGGTCGGCGAAGGCCTGCCGGACGATCGCGGTGTCGTACTGGTTCGCTTTGCAGCCGAACGTGTGGAAGTAGACCTTCATCGCTAGGGCCGCACGACCAGGCCGACGTCGAGCGTCCACAGACGCTCGTCGAGGCCCGGCCCTGAGCGGATGATCCGCTCGATCGCCAGCTCGATCCGCGCGCGGCCATCGGAGAACTGCCGCGCCACGCCCGCCGTGAGGCCCAGTTCGGTGGGCGCGTCCGGCCCCGGTCCGAAGGCCATCAGGTCGCGCCGTACGCCCAGCCGCACCGGCAGGCTCGGGCTGCCCGCCTCCGCGCCGATGGACCACCCGAACGTGTCGTGCCCGCCGGGCGCTACGCTCCAGCCCGCCCAGCGCACCGCGGCGGCGACCCGCAGGGCGCCGCGCGGATGCCATTCCACCGCGCCCGCTACCTGCGCGGGGAGGTCGGTGGAGTCCACGGTCTGCCCCCGCGCCTTGGTCTTGAGACGCGTATCGAGCCGGCCCCATCCGGCCACGCGCAGGGTCCGCGAGACATCCAGCAGCGCGCTGAGCGAGCCGCCCAGTCCGGTGTACTGCACGTCCTCGAGCTCGAAGGTGTTGCGATAGGTCACCGAGTCGTCCCAGCGGCGGCGGACCTCCTCCTGGGTGGACCCGGTGATCAGGTGCAGGGCGCCGCCCACCGCCAGCGCCTTGAGCGGGCGTCCCGCCAGCGCGAGGCGGATGTCGCCGACGTTGCCGTCGCTCTTGTGCTCGTCCGAGTAGGGTTCCATCCGGCCGCGCAGGGCGACGGAGTCGCGCCGCGTGACGACGTAGCTGCGATCGATGTAGGTGGCGAACCCGGTGGCGATGCGGATCTTCCACGGCGTGCGGCCCGCCGCGACCAGCACCGGGAAGCGCGTGTCCTTCAGCTCGAACGACTCGCCGCTGGCGAAGGCGACGGTGCGGCGGCTGACCTGCGTGTGCGCGCCGAACGTGCCGCGCTCGAGGTCCGCCAGCTGGGCCTCCGCGAGCGGCGACATCTCGTCGAACAGGGTGAAGGCGCCCCCCGTGCCGCGGGCGCGCACGCTCTCCTGGCGGGCCGGCGTGCCGAGGCTGCTGACGCCGAACTGCGAGTCCTGCGCGGCGAGTGGGAGCGCGGCGCCGAGCGCCGCCGTGAGGGCCAGGACCGCGGGCCGCCGGCTCACGGGACCCCGAACGGGAAGGTGGGGACGTAGGTGACGAGCAGCGCGGGCCGGAGGGCGACGTGCACCGACGGGGCGAACCGGATCTCGCCGAGGATCCCGGCCTCGGGGTCGGTGCGCAGGAACAGCGCCGTGGGCGCGGTCGTATCGGCCTGCCAGCGGCGCAGCATGTCGGTGATGTCCACCGTGACCGTGTCGAGGCTGCCCGGATGCACGTACGCCAGGCCGAAGTACGAGCCGTCGCCGGCGAAGGACGGGCCCGCGAGAGGCGATTTGGCGCCGAGGTCGGTGGCGACTCGCTGAGCCACCAGCCGGAAGGAGTCGGCCGGCGATCCCGCAGCGGCGGCGACGGGCACGAGCACGAGGGTGGCCCGCACGATCTGCGCGGAGTCGAACAGCGCGGCGGGACGGGCGAACCGCACGAGACTGCGAGCCGAGGGCGCGCCGCCCACGGCGAGGTTCGAGTCGAGCGCCGCGGCGGGCGGGTCGTACACGTACCCGTCGAACGCGACCCCGGCGCCGAGGCCGCGCTGCACGGTCTGGAAGCCGAGCGAGTCAACCTTGGCGAACCAGGTGATGACCGGACCGGTCTCCCCCGCCCCGATGGAAACGCTCGCCACCCCCGACCCGGCGCCCGGGTCGACGCTCGCGCGGATGCCCAGCGCCAGCCGGGCCGAGTCCGCCGTCGTGTAGCCGACCTCGGCCGAATCGAGCGAGATCAGGACCGACAGCGACCCGGCGGCGGAATCCACCGTCACGCTGTCGCCCGTCAGCGTGTCCTTGCGCCCCGCAAGCGCGATGAGACTGTCCACCTGCACCACGCGGATCGGCGGGGCGGCGAACGCGGGGGCGAGGTCGGCGAACGTCGTGGTCGAATCGAGCGCGAGCGGCAGACGGTAGAGCGCGAGCGCCAGCCCCCGCGCCGACGTGTCGCGGCGGGGCACCGTCAGGATGATGCGCATCGAGTCCACGCCGACGACCGGGCTCGTGGTGGTGTCGGACGTGAGCCGGATCCGCGACGTCAGCGCGTTGGTGCGGAACGTCGCGCGGCTGTCGATGACGCCAGGGACGTCGGCGGCCAGCATCACCGACGCTTCGTAGGGCTGCACGTAGCCGCGGAACGCGCTGTCGCGCCCCACCAGGTCCGCGAGCAGCGTGTCCACCACGGTGATCTCGCCCGGGGGGCAGAACTCCGGGCAGACCCCGGGGGTGGTGAGCTCCTCGGTGCAGGCCGCCGCGAGCAGCACCACGACCAGCGCGCGACGCCTCATCGCTCGAGCGACCCCCGCGTGAACGCGTCGGGCAGCAGGTCGCGCAGGATCCAGCGCCGCTCGCCCGCGGGCCCCACTGCCACGACCTCGGTGTCGAGCCCGAACTCGGCGAGCAGCTGGCGGCAGGCCCCGCATGGCGCCGCCGGAGGATCGACGTCGGTGGTCACCACCACCCGGCGCAGCGCCCGGGCCCCGGCCGCGACCGCCGCGCCCAGCGCCATCCGCTCGGCGCAGATCGTCAGGCCGTACGAGGCGCACTCGACGTTGCAGCCCGCGAACACGCGGCCGTCCGCCGCCTCGATCGCCGCTCCCACGTGGAAGCGCGAGTACGGCGCGTGCGCGTTGGCCCCCGCCGCACGCGCCGCGGCCACCAGGGCGGCCTGCGCGCTCACGCCCGCACCTCCCGCAGGAACGACGTCCCGGCGGCGAGGGGCCCCAGACCGAATGCCTCCGCTGCAGTGGCCCCCACGTCCGCGAACGTGCCGCGCTCGCCCAGTGCCACGGGCCGCACCCGCGGGCCCATACAGAGGATCGGCACCGCCTCGCGCGAATGGTCGGTCGATGGCGTCGTCGGATCGTTGCCGTGGTCGGCCGTCAGGATGATCAGGTCGTCCTCCCGCGCCAGCGCCTCGAGCCGCGGGATCCACGCGTCGAGCGCCCGCAGTCCTTCCACATACCCGGGCACGTCGTTGCGGTGCCCCCACGTCTGGTCGAACTCGATCACGTTCACGATCACGAAGCCCCGCTGCAGCGTCCCCAGCGTCTCCTCGATCAGCCGGTAGGCGTCCGCGTTGGTGGGCGTGTGCTCGCTCGTGATGTGGCGGTGCGCGAACAGGTCGTCCACCTTGCCGATCCCCACCCGCGGCACGCCCGCGGCCGCCAGCGCATCGAGCAACGTCTCACCCGGTGGCTCGAGCGAGAAGTCCCGGCGCCGCGGCGTCCGCCGGTAGTCGCCCGGCGAGCCCTCGAACGGACGCGCGATCACGCGGCTCACCGCATCCTTCCCGTCGAGCATCGCCCGGGCGGCCGCGCAGGCGGCGTACAACTCGTCCAGGGGGACCGTCCCCTCGTGCGCCGCCACCTGGAACACCGAGTCGGCGGACGTATACACGATCCAGTCGCCGGTGCGCTGATGCTCCGCGCCCAGCTCGTCGAGGATCTGGGTGCCCGACGCCACCCGGTTCCCGATCACCCCGCGCCCCGTGCGCCGCGCGAACTCCGCCAGCACCTCAGGCGGGAAGCCCCGCGGGTAGGTCGGGAACGGACGCTCCAGCACGACGCCGCACAGCTCCCAGTGCCCCGTGGTCGAGTCCTTGCCCGCCGAGCGCGGCAGCGCGACCCCGTACGCGGCCTGCGGCGGCGTGTCGGGCGACAGACCCGCGATCGGGCGGCACCGTCCCAGCCCCAGGCGCTCGAGGTTGGGCAGCTGCAGCCCGCCGGCGACCCGCGCGACGTTGCCGAGCGAGTCGCTGCCGGCGTCGCCGTACTCGGCCGTATCCGGGGCCGGGCCGATGCCCACGCCGTCGAGCACGATGACCGCGACGCGCGTCACCGGTAGATCCGCGGTGGTCGCGTCCCGAGTGACGTCAGCACGGCATGTTGCAGCTCGCCGCTCCACTCCACGAACTGGGCGAGCGTGATGCGGTCATCGCCCGACGCCCCCAGCAGCGTCGCGACGTCACCCACGCGGACCGGCGTGTCGCCCGCGTCCACCATCGTGAAGTCCATCGTCACGACCCCGGCGATGGGGCAGCGCCGCGCGTTCAGCAGGACGTACGCGCCGCTGCCGAGGCCCAGGCGTCGGCGCGGACCGTCGGCATAGCCGATCGCCAGCGTCGCGATGGTCGTCTCACGCGGCGCCGTCCAGCGGGCACCGTAGCTGACCGGCTCACCGGCCGCGAGGCGCCGCACGCTCACCACGCGGGCGCGCAGGCTGACGACCGGGCGCCCGGCCGGCAGGCCCTCCCCCGGTGCGCCGCCCAGCAGGAAGATCCCGGGTCGCACCAGGTCGAACGCGTACTTGCGGTCGCGGAGTGCCGCGGCGCTGTTCGCCACGTGCCGCAGGGCGGGTCGCCGCGGCAGCTGGCCGAGGGCCGTCCGGAACCGCTCGAGCTGCACGTCGGTCGCGCTCCCGGCCGCGTCGGCCGAGTGGAACTGCGCGAAGACCCCCTCGAGCTGGGGCGTGTCGAGCGCCGCACGCGCCGCCGCCACCCGGTCCCAGCGGATCCCCGAGCGGCCCATCCCGGTGTCCACTTCCAGGTGGAACGGGCCGCGCGCGCCCCAGGCACGGATCACGTCGGGCTCGTCGAGCACCGGCCGCAGGCGATGTGCGCCCAGGGAGTCGAAATCGGCCGGTCGCGCCGGCGTGAGCACCAGGAGCGGCCGGCCGATGCCGGCACGTCGCAGCTCCGCCCCTTCCTCCACCGTGGCGACCGCGTAACCCCACGGGTCCACGGTCTCGAGCGCCCCGGAAACGGCAACGGCCCCCACCCCGTAGGCGTTCGCCTTGACGACCGGTAGGAGCCGCGCGCCCGTGGTGCGCGCCACCGTGCGGGCGTTCTCGACGACGGCGGAGAGATCGACCTCGATCCACGCGCGGTGGTCGGGCCCGCTCATTGACACGCTCACAGGCGCGGGTATGATACCCGCCCCGGAGGCTAAATGCAAGGAGATTCAGCGCTTGGACGTG
>DASPFU010000140.1:0-22791 GCA_035620935.1 Gemmatimonadales bacterium | reverse complement strand
GGCGAGGTTGAAGTACTCGAGGTGCCGCAGATGGAAGCCCGCGGCCGCGAACTTCGTGACGAGCTCGGCGCGCGTGTAGCGCCGGTGGTGCCCGAGCGCCTCGTCGAGAGTGCCGTAGAGCGCGGGAAGGGCCGGCACGAGCAGGATGAGCCGCCCCCCGATGCCGAGCAATCGGCGGATCGTGCCGAGCGACCCGAGGTCGTCCGCCACGTGCTCGAGCACGTTCAGGCAGATGACCGTGTCGAACGACTCGTTCTCGAGCGCGCCCGCTTCGGCCGGCAGGTAGAGCCGCGCCACGCCGACATTGGGGTGCCCCGCGAAGCGGACCCGCAGGCGGCTCAGGTATTCCGGCCGCGTGTCCGTCAGCACGACACGCTCCCGGTCGGTGAGAAACGCCGACAGGTTGCCGATCCCGGCTCCGATCTCGAGCACGCGGTTCCCCACCCACGGGCGCAGCCGGTCGAACATCCAGCGGTTGTAGCGCACGGCCCTGGCCAGCCGCTCGAGCGTCGCCGCGCCGACCGGATCGCCCACCTCGCTGTGAGACACGCTGTTCGCTCCTGGTTGAACGGAGGTCGGAGACGGATTCGCGGGATGCACCGCTAGCGCCCCCCGCCGGCGAGGATCTCCCGCAGGCACGTCTCGTCCCGCGAGACGCGGAAGTACGTTGCGCGGGCCGAGCGCGCCGCTTCGAGCACGCGCGGGCAGCGGGCGGCCACGGCCAGGAGATCCTGCTCCAGCGCGGGAGCCGGCGGCGCCAGGACGACGAGCGTGATGCTGTCCGCGAGGATGCGCTCGGCCAGGTAGCGGCCGGGAACGCCGAACACCGAGGCCGCGAGCCGGCTCTCGGTCGGCTCGCCGGCGACGGTGCGCCGTCCGGTGTACAGGTACACGGCGGCGGGTGCGTCGACCATCACGCGATCCTGAAGGGTCGTGTGCCCGTTCACCCAGGCGACCGCGTCGTGGATGAACCGACTGCGCAGTGCCAGCGTCAGCACCGGCGACCGGTCCTCCAGTCGCATGGCGCCGGTCCAGTACGCGCGGCCCGCCGCTTCTCGCAACTCGATCTGCCGCAGGGTGACGGCGAGGGCCGTCAGGCCCAGCGCGGCCGTCGCGCCCCAGGCGACGCGCCGTGGCAGGTGCCGGCTCCCGGCACCCACCGTGGCGGCGGCCAACAGGCCGAGAAACGGCAACAGCGGCAGGAGCAGCCGCCCCTGGGCGTAAGGCCACAGCAGGGTCAGGGCGCTCGCCGACAGGGTCGTCGCGACGAGGGCGGTATGCGTGCGCCACAGCCGAACGCAGGCCACGGCTACGGCGACGGCGGCGAGGCCGACGATGGCGACCCCGATCGGCTGGCTCGAGAGCAGGTAGCTCGCCAGCTTGGGCACGTACTCCACCGCGTTCGTGGCCATCGTACGCCCGGCGTACCCCGCCAGGGCGACGGGCCCGTTCACTCCCAGCCAGTGCCAGTAGCCGAGGTCGTCCGGGACCGTGGACACGGGCCCGCGGGCGACCCAGGCGGCCCGCAACGCCGCCCACGCCGCGAGCGGGCCGACACCCGCCACGGCACAGGCGAGTGCCGCCTTCCAGCGACGGTGCCACGCGAGCGCCAGTACGATCGCCGGGAGCAGCGCGATGCCGGCGGCCCGGAACAGCGTCGTCGCGGCGAGCACGAGCCCCAGCAGCACCGCCCGCACGCGCGGTGCCGCCCCGGTCGCGCCGGCATCGAACAGCGGGTAGGCGAGCACCAGCGCCGCCGCCCAGCCGAGCACGAGGTACGGCTCGGTCAGCGGGATGTTGAAGTACTGGATCGTCCCGTCGAGCAGGAGCGTGGACACCGCGCACACTGCCAGCGGCCAGGGCGCGACCCCGAGCCGCCGCCGCCCGATCCACCAGACGAGGCTCGCCGCTCCCGCCGTCGCCAGGAGGTTCGTCACGGCCACGGTGGCCCGCACCGCGCCGAGCGATCCTCCCAGCGCCCACGGGACCGCGAGCAGCAGCGGGAAGCCCGGCGGGTAACGCACCTGCACCGGGGCCCCGACCAGATGGATCGACCGGTACCCCTCGCCCTGGGCGATCGCCTTGCCCAGCACGACGTAGACCCCGTCGTCGTTCAGCGCGCCCACCAGAAAGCCCGCCGAGAGGCGCAACAGGACGTGCACGACGGCGACGAGGACGCCGGCGGCGACGGCTTCGAGCGCCCAGCGGCGGATGTCGGGACCGACCGGCGCAGACGGTGCTGCGCTGCTGGTCACTCGCCAGCCGCCAGCTTCGTCGAGCCCTCGTACCGCGTCAGCTTCCGGTACAGGGTCGAGGGGTCGATCCCCAGGACCTCCGCGGCGCGCGTCTTGTTGCCGCCCTCCGATTGCAGCACCCACGTGATGTAGGCCCGCTCGATCACGTCGAGCGTCGGCGTGGGGTGGTCCTGCTCGCTCACCAGCGGGATGGTCTGGCGCCGCGTGACGCGCTCGGGAAGCGTGGTCACCTCGATCGTCTCCCCGCGGGTGAGCACGGCGGCGTGCTCGAGCGCGTTCTCCAGCTCCCGCACGTTGCCGGGCCAGGCGTGGGCGAGCACCGCGTCCAGCGCCGCCGGGGAGAGCCGCTTGGGCGGCTCGCTCCCCCGCGCGGCGATGCGCTTGAGGAAGGCGTCCACGAACAGCGCGATGTCGTCGCGCCGTTCCCGCAGCGGCGGCAGATGCAGCGCGATCACGTTGAGCCGGTAGTAGAGGTCGGTGCGGAAGCGACCCCGCTTGATCTCTTCCTCGAGCTCGCGGTTCGTCGCCGCCACCACCCGCACGTCCACGGGCACGGCCTCCGTACCGCCGACCGGGATCGCCTCCCGCTCCTGCAGCACGCGCAGCAGCTTCACCTGCGTGGCGGGCGACATTTCGCCGATCTCGTCGAGGAAGAACGTGCCGCCACGGGCCGCCATGAAGAGTCCCTGCTTGTCTCGCACCGCCCCCGTGAACGAGCCCCGGACGTGCCCGAACAGTTCCGACTCGAGCAGGCTCTCCGGCAGCGCGCCGCAGTTGATCGACAGGAACGGCCCGTCGCAGCGGGTGGACAGCTCGTGGATGTACCGCGCGATGACCTCTTTTCCGGTCCCCGACTCCCCCTGGATCAGCACGGTGCTGTCGGTGGGGGCCACCTGCTCCGCCAGACGCATCACCTCGACGAACACGCGCGACTTGCCGAGCGGCTGCACCTGGCCCGACCGCTCGCGACGCCGCATCTCCTGCTTCAGCTGCTTGTTCTCGGCACGGAGACGGCGGTGCTCCGCCGCGCGGCGGCAAATGGCGATCAGGTCGTCATTGGAGAACGGCTTCTGGATGTAGTAGAACGCGCCTTCGTTGACGGCCTGGATGGCGCTCTGGAGCGAGGCCTGGGCGGTCATCAGGATCACCGGCGTCTCGGGATCCTGCTGGCGTACGGCGGTCAGGATGTCGATGCCGCCCACCTGCGGCATGCGCACGTCGGTCAGCACGATGTCGGGCGCCGCGCCCTTGAGCGCCTCCAGCCCGGACTTGCCGCCCTGGGCCGTGGTCACCTCGAAGCCCTCGTTGCGCAGCAGGATCCGCAGCGCGTCCAGGATCCCGCTCTCGTCGTCGATCACCAGGATGGTGGGAGCCGTCATGCCGCTTCCTCCCTTCGCCGGCTGGCCGGGAAGTAGATCGTGAAGATCGCGCCGCGCCCCGGCGCCGAATCGAGCAGCACCACACCGCGATGGGCCTCGACCGCCCGCTGCACGATCGCGAGCCCCAGGCCGCTCCCCCCCGCCCGCCCACTCACGAACGGCTGGAACAGGCGGCCGCGCACGGCGTCGGGGATCCCGGGCCCGTTGTCGCTCACCGTGAGGGTCACCGGTGCCTCGACCAGCACGCCCCCGGGCAGCTGATCGGCGTCCGGCCGTGACAGCCGCACCGCCACCCGTGCCCCGGGCCCCGCGGCCTGCACCGCGTTGAGCACGAGGTTCCAGACCACCCGGTGCAGCAGGTCCTCGTCGCCCTCGAGCACCGCCGGTCCGCCCTCGAGCGCGATCACCGCGTCCCCCGGGCAGTCCGGGTGCTCGCGCACCAGGTGGATCGCGGCCTCCGCGACCTGGGCCAGGTCGACACTGCGGTACTGTGTCACCCGCACGCGGGAGAAGTCGAGGAACTCGGTGAGCAGGCGCGACAACCGGTCGGACTCGCGCACGATGAGCCCGGCGAGGAACTGCTCGTCCGGATGAGCCCGGCTGGCGCGGGCCAGCTGCTCCACGGAGCTGCGGATGGACGCGAGCGGGTTCTTGATCTCGTGCGCCAGGCTGGCTGAGAGCTCGGCCACACCCTCGAGCCGCTCGGCGCGCAGGCGCAGCTGCTCGATCCGCTTCGTCGCCGAGATGTCGGTGAAGATCGCCGTGATGCGGGGCGGCGCGCCGGCGTCGCCGCCGCCCTCGTGGCGCGTGATGGTGACGCCGATCGGGAACGATCGGTCGGGAAGACGCACCTCGGCTTCCACCCGCTGCTGGCGGGGCACGCGGTCCGGCGCCCCGGCGACCGCCGCCGCGAACTCCGGCGCCACCCGCCGCAGCTCCGCGAGAATGGGGCGGCCGGCCCAGGTGGAGATCGGCAACCCGAGCAGCTCGTCCGCGGCCGGATTGGAGAACAGCAGCCGGCCCTCACCATCCACGGTGACGACCCCGCTGCGCAGCTGCCGGAGCACCTCCGCGGCCTCGAGACGCGCCTGGCGCAGCTCCCCCGCGAGGGCCTCCCACTCGGCCCCCATCAGCGAGACGCGCGTCGCCAGGTACGCCGTGACCACCGCGACCAGTCCGAACACCACCACCTGGATGGCCGTGCTCTGGATGCTCGTCCCCGGGAATCCGAGGATCACGTCCCCCAGGTACGTCGCCGCAACGATGACGGTGACGAGCGCCGTGCCCGCGACCGGCATCAGCACCGCCGTCACGGCCACCAACACCACGTAGAGCCCGGCGAAGTCGCTCTGCGGCCCGCCCGTGACGTGCACGACGACCGTGATCACCGCCGTATCGAACAGCGCCTGCAGGTAGAGGAACACCCGGCCCGGCGCCCGGTCCCGGACGTGCGTGTGCCAGAAGGACCCGAGCGTCACGATCAGCGTCGTCACCACCACCAGCGTGGCGACCAGCAGATCGAGACGCGTGGCCACCCGGAACTTCAGGACCGCCGCGAGGAACAACGCCGCCGCCACCGAAACGCGGCCCAGGTACACCCACCGCAGCAGCGCCCGGGTCCTGGGGATGGCGACCGGGGTGGCGCCGGGGCCGCCGGTCAGACGCACCGGGCGCTGCAAACGTGGCGGGGGTGGATCCTGTGACGGCAGTGGCTCGGCAAGATATTGTCCAATCGTGGGTTGCGTGACGCAGACCGGCCCGGCGCGCGGGCCGTCGTACAGTATCGGAAACGGTGTCGCAGAATGCAAGAGTCGAGTGCTCTCAGGGCAGTGAATCCCGGCCGCCGGTTGCGTCCCGGCCCGCCCGGTGGATCATTGTCAGCCCACATGAGACCGTCCCCCTGCCCGTGAACCCCCCCCGCGCGTCACGAGACCCCGCCGCCATGGCTGTCCTCGCGGCCACGGCGACGTCGGCCGGCCTGATCGCCGTCCAGATGGCCGGCAAGGCGACGCGTGACGCGCTGTTCCTGTCGACCTTCGACGTGCAGAGCCTGCCCGCGATGGTGATGGCGTCGTCCCTCGTCGCGCTCGCGCTCGCCTTCGCCGCCGCCCGCGTCCTCCCGCGTGTCACGCCGGCGCGCCTCCTGCCCATCGTGCTCGCGGCGAGCGGGGTGCTGCTGCTCGGCGAGTGGGCGCTGCTCGACACGCTGCCCAGGGCGGCGGTGGTCCTGCTGTACCTGCACTATGGCGGCCTCGGGGCGCTGCTGATCTCGGGCTTCTGGTCGCTCGTCAGCGAGCGGTTCGACCCGCGCAGCGCGAAACGGCACGTCGGGCGTATCGCGGCAGCCGGGACGCTGGGCGGCGTGGCGGGCGGGGGTCTCGCTGCGGGAGTGGCGGCGTGGCTCTCGGTGCCCGCGATGCTGCCGCTGCTCGCCATGGTCCAGTTCGCCTGCGCCGCGCTCGTGAGGCTGGTCCACGCCCCCGCCCCGCCGGCGCCACCGGACGAGAGCTCCCCCGCGTCCGCGGTCCGGACCATCGCGGAGACGCCCTACCTCCGCGGTCTCGTCGTCGTGGTGCTGCTCGTGTCCCTGTCCGAGGGCCTGATCGACTACGTCTTCAAGGCGGGGGTGCGGGGCGCCTACCCCGATCGTGACGCGCTCCTGCGGGTGTTCGCCGTCTTTTACACCGCGGTCGGCGTGCTGTCCGCCGTCGTGCAGCTCGGCGCGAGCCGCGCGGCGCTGCAGCGACTCGGCCTCACGCCCACCGTCGCCCTGATGCCCGGCGTGGTCGCGGTGGGCAGCGTCGCGACCCTCGCGGCGCCGGGGATGATGAGCGCGCTGCTGCTCCGCGGCACGGAGGCGGTCCTGCGCAATTCGTTCTACCGTGCCGGATACGAGCTGCTCTTCACGCCGCTCCCGAAAAGCGAGAAGCGGGCGTCGAAGACCCTGATCGACGTAGGAGCGCTGCGCATGGGCGACGTGGCGGGCGGCGGACTGGTGCAGCTGCTGCTGCTCGCGACCGGCGGGTACTGGCGGGCCGCCTTGCTCGCGGCGAGCGCCGTGCTGGCCGCCGGTGCCGCCTGGGTCGCCCTGCGACTGCGAGCGGGGTACGTGGCCGCCCTCGAGCGCAACCTGGTCTCGCAGGCGATCCGGCTCGACCCCGACGAGATCCGCGACCTCACCACGCGGACCGCGATGCTGCAGAGCGTGGTCTCGCTGGGCCTGCCACGGCCGTCGATGACACCGGCCCCCCCGGCCCCCGCGCCGCGCGCGCCCGCGGACCCATCGCTCGACCGCGTCGCGCGGCTGCGCGCGCCCGCGGCGGACGACGTCCGCGCCGCCCTGGCGGCGGGACCGGTCACGCCCGATCTCGCGGGCCACGTGATCCGTCTGCTGGCCCGCGACGACGTACTGCCCGACGCCACACGGGCGCTGCGGCCGCACGCATCCGCGGTCACCGGTCAGCTGATCGACCGATTGCTCGACCCGGACGAGGACTTCGCGATCCGACGGCGGATCCCCCGCCTGCTGGCCGAGGTCATGACCGACCGCGCGGTGGACGGCCTGCTGCGCGGCCTCGCCGACGAGCGATTCGAGGTGCGCTATCGGTGCGGCCGGGCGCTGCTGCACCTGCACGAGTCGGACCCCAGCCTCGGCTTCCCGCCCGACCGGGTGTACGCCGCGGTGCTGAACGAGGTGGCGGTGGATCGGGAGCTGTGGGAGAGCCGGCGGCTGATCGATGCGGCCGACGACGTGGCGCCCTCGCCGCTGGTGGACGAGGTGCTGCGGGAACGGGCCAGCCGCAGCCTGGAGCACGTGTTCACGCTGCTCGCACTGGTGCTGTCGCGCCAGCACTTGACCATCGCGTTCCGGGCGCTGCACACCAGCGACCCGATGCTCCGTGGCACGGCCCTCGAGTACCTCGAGACGGCGCTGCCCGAGCTGATCCGCGCGCGCCTCTGGCCCTACCTCGAGGACCGCCGGCCCGCACGCCCCGGCGGTCGGCCGGCCGGGCAGGTGGTGCAGGACCTGCTGCGCAGCCGCGAGTCGATCGCGCTCAACCTGGAGGAGCTGCGCCGCCGCAGCGGCGCCTAAGCGGCCCGCTCGGCCGCCAGCCGCTGATAGCGCCGGCCGACCCAGAGGGCCATGCCGAGCCACGCGGCGGCGAGCGCCAGGTTGACCATCGCGAAGTGGCGCGGCGCGAACGCCAGCACCCCGCCGACGAAGACCAGCACCCCCGACAGGACGTCCCCCGCCACCTTGAAGAACGAGTCGATCGCCTGCTTCGCCGCGTACTTCTGCTCGCGCGTGGTGGGCAGGAACAGCACGTTGCGCGCCGTGTTGTTGAGGGAGTAGTCGGTCGCGTTCTCCGCCACCTTGGCCCACCGGATCGCGGCCAGGAGCGGCAGGAACGCCATGAAGGCATACCCGCCGAGCGCGATCACCGGCAGCACCGCGAGCGCGATGCGCGGGCCCCCGTACCGGATGACGCGGGAGACCACGAACAGCTGCAGCACCAGACTGAGGGTGTTCACGATCGTGTAGAAGCCGCCGTAGAATCGCCCGATCGTCTCTTCCACGGCCGCGCCGCCCGCCGCGGCCGTCGCGGTCGCGACCCCCTCGACCGTGGCGGAGAGGATGTACTCGCCCACGCTGTTCACCCAGTTCAGCACCAGGACGATCAGCGCGATGCCCAGCAGGTACCGGTTGCGGAATACGAGACGAAACGCCGCCCCCCGCTCCGGCTCCGGCTTGGCCTCGGCGGGACGCTGGAACGCTCCCGACGCCGCCCGGAACTCGCCCGTGGCGGCCGGGATCTTCGCCGTGGTCCGCAGCAGCCCCGCCTCGGTCCGCGCGCGCTCCCGCGCGTCCACCAGGCCGGTGACGAGCGCCGCGCCCGCCAGCGCGCCCGCCGTCAGGAGGAAGACCGCCGACGGCGCCAGCGCCGCGATCAGACCACCGGCGATGGCGGACCCCGCGACCGCCCCCAGCGACTGGCCGAACCCGACGATCGCGAACAACCGCTCGCCCTCGTCCGTGGTGTACACGTCGTTGGCGAACGACCAGAACATCGCGACGATCATCACGTTGAAGATGCCCAGCCACACGTAGAACGGGATCGCGACGGGCACGCCGGCCTGCGTGAGGCCGAAGAAGCCCACCAGGCAGATGGCGAAGACCGCCGTGACGACGTTGATCAGCCGCCGGCGCGGCACGCGCGCCGAGAACCAGCCGTAGAACCGCACGGCACCGACCAGCAGGACGGCCGTCCCGGCCGCCATGTACGCCTCGAACTCCGGCCCCTGCTCGGTGAGGATCAGCGCCTTCCGCAGGGTCTTCAGGACGTAGTACGCGACGAAGATGACGAAGATGTTGACGCTGAGCAGCAGGGCGGTGACGCTCTCACCGGGCCGCACGTCGGTGAACAGCCGCAGCAACCGGTCGAGCGGCCCGGGCGCGGGGAGGAGGCGCTCGCGGCCCATGCTCAGTACGCGAACCCCGCCCGGAAGTAGACGCCGGTGCCCTCGGCGCTGCCCACGGCGGCGATGGTGAACACGTTGTCGGGACGCACCAGGGACATCCACAGCCCGCCGCCCGCCGCCCCGTGCCACACCGTCGACGACTCGCCCTCGAGGAACACGCGGCCGACATCCCCGAGCCCGAATACGCCGACGTCGCCCGGCAGCAGGACGAAGACCGACCCCAGCCGCAGCCGCAGCTCCGCGTTGCCCCACGCCGCCGCGTCGCCGCCGTAGCGGTTCTGCCGTCCCAGGCGCACGGTGCGGCCGTCCCCGAGGAACGCCGCCTCGTGGAACGGATAGGGTCCCCACACCTGCTTGCCGCCGGCGCGGAGCGCGAGGGTGGGGCGCAGCGGCACGGCGGCGGCCGTGAGATACGCCGCGACCTCGGCGTGCGCCTCACCGAACGCGGCGTCGACGTCCCACAGGGCCGGGTACCAGGCGCCGCCCGCGCTGAACCGCGCGCCGCGGGTCGGCCGGCCGGGCACGTCGCGCCCGTCGAAGCGCAGCTCGGCTTTCAGCCCGGCCTGTCCGAAGTTGCCGGCGCCGTACGGGGGCGCGTCCGCCACGATGCGGCCCGGTGTCTCGCGCGTGTCGGCGTACCGCACCGCGAGCCCCACGCCCAGCTCCGGACGCCCGGCCGGCAGGACCACCTCGGGCGTGATCGCGAACGTCGCCTGGTTGACCCGGTAGTACGCGTCGTCCTGCGGGGCGGTGGTCTCGTTGCCGAGGCCGTGATAGCGGATCACCTCGAGACCCGACGCCAGCGCGTTGACCTCCACGCGGGTGCGGGAGTTCTCGCGCCGCGCCACGGCGAGGACGTCGGTCCGCCCCGTCCCCGCGCCGGTCGCGTAGCCCGCGCGCACCCGCAGTTGTGACGCGTCGGGCAGGTGCCGGAAACCGTACGCCGTGCGCAGGAACCCGACGCCGAGCACGAACCCCAGATCCGGCGCCGCACCCACGACGCCCACTGCCTGCCAGCGCGACCCCCAGTCGCGCGGCGGGAGCGCGGTGGGGTCGCGCGCGACCGGCGGGGTGTACGCCCGGCGATCGACCCGCACCCGTCCCGACCCCGCCGCGGAGTCGCCCGCGGTGGCATAGAACCGCACGCTCCCCGCGGCGGACGAGTCCACCAGCCGGTCGTCGCCGCTCCCCACGACCCGCAGTACGATCCGGTCGGGGCCGGCACCCCGTACGACGACCTGGTCCGCTCCCGGGCCGAGGTGGAGCCGGATCTCCCGGGTCTCGTCCGGATGGAACCGTCGCCGGAGGTACTCGACGCCCCCGGACCGCACGCGGATCACGACCGAGCCGTCGCTGACCCGCTCGATCGCCGCCGTGTCCACCTGCGCCGTGGCCTGCAGGTCGACCTCCCGTGCCAGCAACCGGTAATACGCGGCGGCAGCGGCCCCGAGATCGTCGCGGCGGGCGCGCAGCGTCGCCGCCAGCCACTCGCCTCGGCTGGCGCGCACTTCGGCCGGCAGCGTGGCGACGGCACCCGCGATCGCGCTGTCGGACAGGCGGGTGCGCAGGTCGGCGGTCACCGAGTCCCACACGGGCCGTTCGAGCTCGACCAGGAACAGGCGGTCCAGGTCCCGTCCGTTCCACGCGGCGCCCGCGATCCCGGCGTGCTCGGGACCGAAGTTCACGAGCTGCGGCGCGTTGTTCCGCGCGATCGTGAGCAGCAGGCCGTCGAACCGCACGAACGCCTGATCCCGGTCCTCCGGGATCGGCGTCCAGCGCGCCGGCCGGGCCGCGCCGAACCGCGCCCAGCGCCACTGATCGCGATGACGGTCCCAGTCGCCGATGACGAGATCGAAGAGACGGCACAGCAGGAGCGCCCGGGCATCGGCCGCGTCCGCCGAGCCGGCGAGCCGGCGATCGATCATCGCCTGGCCCGCGATGATCTCGTCCGCACCGGCGAAGGCGGGGGCGCCCGCCCGCGCGACCGCCCGCGCTTCGATGTACCCGACCGTGCCGGCGAAGCGCTGGCGGTGCTCCCCGAGGGCGGGATCGTCGGGGAGCACCACCAGGGTGGGTTCGGTGTGGAGGATGCCCGCCGCGGACATGAGCGCGGCGGCGACCGGGGGGCCGTACGGGAACGCGGAGCTCGTCTGGTCGCGGACCAGGTCCTCGACGAAGGTCCCCTGCAGCTCGTGCGGCAGCACGTTGCCGGGGTCCTTGTCGATCGAGCGGAACCCGTACTCGCGGCCGTCCCCGCCGCGGAAGCGCAGCGACTTGGTCTGCTTGCCGCCACCCGCGGTGGTCGGGGTGAGCCCCCCGCCGAACGCCGCCAGATCGATGATCGGCACGCGCACCGGCGAGGTCCACAGGTCGCGGTAGTCACCGCCGAACAGGAACCGGTGGATCGCGCCGGCTCCGTAATCCGGTCCGGCGGCGAGAACCGTGTCGCCCCGGACCTGCGCCCCGACCGCGCCGGCCGCGCAGCCGCCCAGTGCGACGATCACGCACCAGCGGAGGGCGCCCATCTCAGCGGCGACCCCTTACCGTCCCGCCCGGAACACCACCCCGACCAGCACCGCCCACTGCCCGCCGTTCCGCTCCGAGCCCGGAACCACGTTGCCGTTCAGGCTGGCGTCGTCGAGCGCGACCACGTTGTACAGCCCCGCGATCTCGACATCGAAACGATCCGACAGCTCGTAGTCCACGCCCAGCGTCCCGCCGATCGCGTACCCGTCCTGGGTGGCCTCCTGGGTGCCGCCGCCCGATCCGGTCGTGAACGCATGACGCGCGTAGCCGCCGCGGAACGTCACGAATGGCAGGACATTGGTGGAGACGGTGGGAAACGTGTAGCGGGCCTCGAGATAGCCCCCGATGACGTCGAGCTCTACCGAGTCCGCCACGGTGTGATTGCTGAAATGCCCCCCCGCCGCCAGGGCGAACCCGTGACGTTGGCCGTAACGCAGACTCAGGTCGAGGATCAGTGCCGCGCCCGCCGCGTCGAAGTCCGCGCCGGTGAATCCGCTGTAGCCGGTCCGCGCCGCGAAACTGAAGAGCGACTGACTCGCGAGCGTGGGCGGCGCGGCGGCGGCCGCGACGGCCAGTGCGAGCACACTCCATCGGTGGCGCATGATCAATCTCCGGGTGCTGCAGGTGGGGCCGCCCCTCAGGGGCCGACCGTGGTGTCGAGCCACATCGAGAACGCCTCTTCCCCGCGGCCTGCGGCGTCCGCCAGGATGACACCGAGACGCACGCGGCCGTCGGTCAGCACGTCGAGCCGCGCGAAGCCCCCGGTGGACGCGGCGAACCGCGTGCCCGGGATGGCGGTCACCGAGCTGGTGTGCGCGAACCGCCCCGCCCCGCTGACGATCAGGTGCCGGGCCCCGACGCCGTCGAGCACCTGCACGGCATGCTCGTGCCCGGCAGCGTATACCAGCGGGGGCCGCGTGGCAAACGCCGCCACCAGGGAATCGCGCATCTCGCGGTTGCCCCGACCCGACATGTCCTGGTCGGACCAGCCGTTCATGCGGGCGAGCGGGTATGCCGACCCGATCACAGGGAGGGGCAGCCACAGCCACGGCACCACTTCGGTCAGCGGGAAGATGTGCTCCCGCCAGGTGAAATGGCCGCCGTGCGGTCCGCCGGTCGCCAGGGGGTGATGCCCGAGGACGGCGACGTGACGGCTCCCGGCGTCGCGCAGCGCGCCCCGCAGGGAGTCCACGACCCCGCCCCGCGACCCGGGGCCGCAGCCTCCGTCGCCACCCTCGGGCCGGGCGCCGCCGTGGAGCCACCACTGCGTGTCGATCAGGACGAGGCGCAGCCGGGTGCCGACGTCGATCACGGCCGGGCCGGGGCAGCCCCCGCCGGGGAGCAGGACAGCGCCACGGGCCGCGACGAACGCCTCCTGCCGGCGGACCGCCGCCCACCCGTCTGCACCGCCGTGGTCCCAGTCGTGGTTGCCGGGGATCAGCAGGATCCGGGCGTTGTCCCCGGCGGCGAGCTGCATCGCGAGCCGCCGCTCCGCCTCGGCGCGGTCGGCCGCGGCGGAATCCGGCAGGCCGTGGGGGTAGACGTTGTCGCCGAGGAAGACGACCACGCGCTCGCCCGGGGCGGTGCTGACGGCGGTGCGCAGGGCGGCGAGCGTGGGCTCGCCCGCATCGTCCGGCTCGCCGGCGTCGCCCACGAGGAACAGCGACACGTCGACGGCGCCGGTGGGAGCGGGAGCGGCAGGTTCGGTGTACGGGACGGTCGCGCCGGCGCACGCGGCGGCGAGTACGACGGCCGCTGCCCCCGGCCCGCGAATGCAAGGGGAATCCATCGCTCTCACAGCCGTCCTTCCTCGCAGGTCCGGGGGCAGCGGCCAGGCGGGTCGCCCACTGTGCAAAAGGGGAAGGGTGGTGGACCCTTCCCCCGTCCCCCCTCCCCCTTCCCCGTGGTTACTGGACCGCGTTCACCATGTCGAAGATGGGCAGGTACATCGCCACCACCATGCCGCCGACCACCACGCCGAGCACCACGATCATGATCGGCTCCATCAGGGACAGCAGCGCGCTCACGGCCGCGTCCACTTCCTCGTCGTAGAAGTCCGCGATCTTCGAGAGCATCTCGTCGAGGCCGCCGGTCTGCTCGCCGACGGCGATCATCGAGATCACCATCGGTGGGAACACCCGCGACTTCTGGAGCGGAGCGGCGATGGTCTCGCCGCCGGCGATCGAGGCGCGCGACTCCATCACGGCGTTGTGGACCACCATGTTGCCGGCCGTGCGAGCCGTGATCTCGAGCCCCTCGAGGATCGACACGCCGCTCGAGATCAGGGTGCCCAGCGTGCGGGTGAACCGCGAGACCGCCGACTTGCGGACCAGGTCGCCGAGCACCGGCATCTTCAACAGCAGGGCGTCGATCTGCAGGCGCCCGGTGGGCGTCTTGTACCAGCGGAACAGCCCGAACACGCCCAGTCCGATGATGCCGATGATGGCCCACCAGTAGTTCTGCAGGAGGTTGCTGGCGCCGATGACGATACGGGTCGGGAGCGGCAGCTCCATGTTCACCGACGCGAACATCGTCTCGAACGTCGGGATCACGAAGATGAGCAGCACCGCGATGGCGATCACCGCGACCGAGATGATGACGGCCGGGTACACCATGGCGCCCTTCACCTTGCGGATGATGGCGTCGTTCTTCTCGAGGAACTGCGCGAGTCGCAGCAGGATGGTGTCGAGGATACCGCCGGCCTCGCCCGCGGCCACCATGTTCACGTAGAGATCGCTGAACGCCTTGGGGTGCTTGCGCAGGGCGTCCGCGAGGGTGTGGCCGCTCTCGACGTCGTACACCACGTGGCGGGTGACCTCCGCCAGCGCCTTGTTCTCGGTCTGCTGGGCCAGGATGTCGAGGGCCTGGACCAGCGGCAAGCCAGCGTTGATCATCGTGGCGAACTGCCGCGTCAGGATCACGACGTCGCGCGTGCGGATCCCGCCGCCCAGCCGCAGCTTCGGCCCGCCCTGCTTCGCCTCCTCGACCCGCACGACCTGCAGGCGGTTGCGGCGCAGCTGCGCGAGGACGTCGTCCTTGGTGGCGGCGTCCAGCTTGTCGCGGACGATCTCGCCCTTGGTGTTCCGCGCGGTGTACTCGAAAACCGGCATTCCGTCCTCCTGGATGGCCTCAGCGGCGTGCGGCGACCTTGGCCCCGCCCGGTGCGGCCGCGGGGGCGCCCTCACCCCGCTCGTCCGTCGGGGCTTCACCGATCATGCGGAGGAACTCGTTCGGATTCGACGTCACCCGCATGCACTCCTCCTTGGCGACCTCGCGGTTGACGTACAGCTGGTACAGCGCGTCGTTCATCGTCTGCATGCCGTACTTCTTCCCGGCCTGCATCGCCGACTCGATCTGGTGCACCTTGTCGTCGCGGATCAGGGCGCGGATCGCCGGGGTGCACACCATGATCTCCGCCGCCATCACACGACCGCGCCCCTTCGATTTCTGCAGCAGCGTCTGGGTGACGACCCCCTCGAGCACGAACGCGAGCTGGGCCCGCACCTGGCTCTGCTGGTGCGACGGGAACACGTCGATGATGCGGTTGATGCTCTCCGCGGCGGAGTTGGTGTGCAGCGTGGCGAACGCGAGATGCCCCGTCTCGGCGATGGTGAGCGCCGACGAGATGGTATCGAGGTCGCGCATCTCGCCGACCAGCACCACGTCCGGGTCCTGCCGCAGCGCGTACTTGAGCGCGGCCTGGAAGCTGTTGGTGTCGGTGCCGACCTCGCGCTGATTGACGATGCACCCCTGGTGGCGGTGGATGAACTCGATCGGGTCCTCCACCGTGATGATGTGCCCGCGCAGCTCCTTGTTGATCTTGTCGATCATCGCCGCGAGGGTGGTGCTCTTGCCCGAGCCGGTGGGGCCCGTCACGAGCACCAGGCCACGCGGGCGCTCGGAGAGCTTGGCGACGATCGGCGGGAGGCCGAGGTCGTCGAAGGTCTTCACGGTGAACGGGATCTGCCGGATCACCATCGACACGCAGCCGCGCTGCTTGAAGCAGTTCCCGCGGAAGCGGGCCAGGTTCTGGATCCCGAACGAGAAGTCCAGCTCACTCTCCGTCTCGAACCGCTTCTTCTGGTTCTCGGTGAGCACCGAGTACGCCAGCGTGAGCGTGTCCTTCGGCGTGAGGACATCCTCCACCGACGAGTTGGTGATGTCACCGTCCACCCGCAGCTTGGGGCGCTCTCCCGCCACGATGTGCAGGTCCGACGCGTCCTGCTCGATCATCTCCTCGAGCAGAGCACGCAGGTTGATGCGTGTCCCGACGCCACCGCCAGCCGTCATGCCGCAGTCTCCTTCACGACTTCCTCGAGTGTGGTGATCCCCCGCTTCACCTTCACCATGCCGTCCATCCGCAGGGTCAGCATGCCCTCGCTCACCGCGGCCTGCTGCAGCTCCTCGGAGGAAGCGCCCTTCAGGACCGCCCGCCGCAGCGCGCTCGACATCGACATCACCTCATAGATACCCTGCCGGCCCTTGTAGCCCGTCCCGTTGCACAGGTCGCACCCGAGCCCCTTGTACAGCACGATCTGCCGTGCTTCGCCCGGCGGGATCCCCATCGCCTCGAGCTCCTCGTCGGGATAGCGGTGCTCCTGCTTGCACCCCGAGCAGATCCGCCGCACCAGCCGCTGCGCCACGATCAGGTTGACGGCGCTCGCCACGTTGAAGGGCTCGATCCCCATGTCGACCATGCGCGTCACCGTCGACGGCGCGTCGTTGGTGTGGAGCGTCGACAGCACCAGGTGGCCGGTGAGCGCGGCCTTGATCGCGATCGACCCGGTCTCGAGATCCCGGATCTCGCCTACCATGATGATGTTCGGGTCCTGCCGCAGGAACGCGCGCAGCGCCGCCGCGAACGTCATCCCGACCTCGTTCCGCACCAGCACCTGGTTGATGCCCATCAGGTTGTACTCGACCGGGTCCTCGGCCGTCATGATGTTGACGTCGATCGTGTTGACCTTGGACAGCGCCGAATACAGCGTCGTGGTCTTCCCCGACCCCGTCGGCCCGGTCACCAGCACCATCCCGTACGGGTTCAGGATGGCCCGCATCAGGTCCTTCTCGGCCTTCGGCTCGAACCCGAACTTCGACAGATCGAAGGTCAGGTTGCCCTTGTCCAGGATTCGCAGCACGATCTTCTCGCCGAACAGCACCGGCAGGGTCGAGACCCGGAAATCGATCACCCGAGTGCCCATCTTGAGCTTGATGCGCCCGTCCTGGGGCACCCGCCGCTCGGCGATGTTCAACTGCGCCATGATCTTGACGCGCGACGTCAGCGCCGCCCGCCACTTGGCCGGCGGCTTCATCACTTCCTGCAGCGCCCCGTCCACCCGGTAGCGCACCCGCATCTCGTGCTCGAACGGCTCGATGTGGACGTCCGACGCCCCCCGCTTCACCGCGTCGGTCAGGATCCCGTTGATCAGCTTCACGACCGGCGCGTCCTCCGCCAGGTCCTGGGCCCGGACCTGTTCGTCTTCCTGCTCCTCCACCACCTCGAGGTCGGCGTTCTCCTCGGCCTCGACGCTCTTGAGCAGGGTCTGGAGCTGGGCATCCGACTGCTGGTAGTGACGCTCGATGGCGTTGCGCAGCGTGTACTCCCCGGCGATCACCGGGAACACGTCGCACCGCGTGATGAACTTGAGGTCCTCGATCGCCGTGACGTTGTTGGGGTCGGCGATCGCCACCGTCAGGGTCCGGCCGTCCCGCTTGAGGGGGAGGACCGTGTGCTTCACCGCGATGTCGGCCGGCAGCAGCTTGAGGATCTTGGGGTCGACCTCGAACCGCGACAGGTCGACCGCCGGCATCCGGTACTGCCGGGCCAGCATCTTGGTCACCTCGGTCTCCTCGATCATGCCGAGCTTGACCAGGGTGTACCCCAGGCGCATCCCGCTGCCCTTCTGTTCCTGCAGGGCCTTCCGGAGCTGATCGGCGCTGATCAGCCCCTCACGTACCAGGATGTCGCCCAGCTTGTCGGTGGCGGCAGCAGCGGTGGCCGTAGAGCACTCGATGTGATTGAACAGCCTAACTTTAGGGAATTGGAGGGGGGTGTCAAGACATTAGGGCCTCCGACCCGAGAATTCGACGTGCCGTTGGAGCGTTTCGAGCAGCTTGGGGCCCACCCCGGGCACGCTATCGAGGCGCGCGAGACCGCCGAACGGACCGTGCGCCGCGCGCCACTCGACCATCCGCTGCGCCAGCGCCGGCCCGACGCGTGGCAACCGGGTCAGCTCGATGGCATCCGCCCGGTCCACGTCGATGCGCTCGCCCGGTCGGAGCGGACGGGCCAGGCGCGCCGCCTGACTCGCGACCTCGCGCAGCGGCGCACGCGGCGCCCCGCGGGCGGCCTCCAGCCGGACGTCGCCCGGGGGAGACCCCCGCGGGGCCAGGATCCAGCGGACCCCGGCGCCCGCGAGGGCAAGAGCTGCAAGGAGGAGGGCCGCTCGCTTGTCGTCCATCCTGTGACAGTAGGGGCTCCCGTTGTGCAGCCAACATCGGAATCATTGCGCAGCGGGCAGGAAAAACGCGGTATCCAGTGAAGTTCCCAGACGCCAAGGGTGAAGTGGTCGCAAGCCGCAAGCCGTTCAGCCCGATCGGAGCAGGCCGGCGACTGGCCGCTTGTGACCACTGTTCGCTTGGCGTCTGGGAACTCCACTGGCACCTGTGACCTCGAGACTACCTCACGAGTGCAATGGCCACATCCCCTACGATCTTGAGCGACGCAGCTGACACCTTGTCGATTGTGTCCTCGGTCGTGTGCCAGTACGGGTAATCGAAATCGATCACGTCGATGACCCGCAGGCCCGCCTCCTGGAGGGGCACGTGGTCGTCGACCAGCGTGTGGCGGACCCCGGGCTGGAAGATCCGCTCGTAGCCCAGCCGCTCGGCGTAGGACCAGACCCGCTGCACCACCTCCGGCGCGTACGCCTGCGAGTAGCCCTCCCAGTGGATCTGGAGGTCCTTGTCGCCGACCATGTCGAACAGCACGCCATACAGGGGCTGGTAGCCGGTCGGCAGGTGCGCCGCGAAGTAGCGCGAGCCGAGCAACGCCTGAGTGCTGTCGCCGAAGTCGCCCCAGTCCTCGCCGTCGACGAACAGCAGGTCGACCCCCACCGCGGGTGGCCGGTCCTTGAGGGCGTCGGCGATCCCCAGCAGGACGGCCACCCCCGAGGCCCCGTCGTTCGCACCGGGGACCGGCTGGCGCTGCGCGGCCAGGTTGGCGCTGCGGTCGGCCAGGGGACGGGTGTCCCAGTGGGCCAGGAACAGGACCCGTTCGGTCGCCTCCGGCCGGAAGCGGGCGAAGAAGTTGCGGAGGGCGAGGGTGTCGCCGCGCGAGGTGACGTGCCGCCACGCCGTGACGACCACGGTGTCGGCGCGGGCGGCGAGCTCGGCCGCGAGCCAGTCGCCCGCGTCCCGGTGACCGGGGGTGTTCGGCACCCGCGGGCCGAAGGCGAGCTGGCGCTCGACGTACCCCAGGGCGCGGGCCCCGTCGAACTCCCCACTCGACCCCGCGCTGCCGGCGCTGCACGCCGCCATCACCAGCCCCAGCACCGTGGCCGTCCGCCGGCGGCTCATCGGAGCTGGCCCACGGACGTGGTGAAGCTCACGAACGCCGTGATCACGAACTGCGACGTCTTGCGGTTGGTCTGTCGCTCTTCATTGAGGAGATAAGCCACTTGTAACCCCGCGCCGATGCTCGGCGGCAAGTCGGTGTCCATGGTGAGCTGCGTGGAGGTCTGGCGACTGTCCACGTAAGGTACGCAGGCCGTCTGCCCGGGGGACTGGATGCACCGCGTAGTGCCGTTCTGCGAGAAGCGGGCGTTGGCCCGGATCCCGCCGGGCAGGGGCAGGAACCCCGGCGTGAGCGTGAAGGCGATGTTGGCGTTGCGGACGTCGATGTCCGTCAGGTACCGCGTCCCGGCCTGGGACTGTTCGCTGCGGGTCGCCGTGGCGTCGAAGGTCGTGAGGACCCCGATCCGCCAGGCGAGCGCGAGCGAGGGCGCGAAAGTCCGGTCGGCGGTGGACGTCACCGAGGTTTGCGTCGCACCGCCGCCGAAGATCGGCTGCTCGGTCGCGCCTTCGGACTCCCGGTAGGAGGCCTGCGCCGAGATGCTGGTGAGCAGGCCGGAGAGCAGGCGGCGGGGCGTGTACGACCATCCGACGTTGCCACCCGGCCACAGACGGCTGCGCGTGTGGATGGGGACCTGCTCACCGGTGCGGATCGTCCAGGTCTCGCCGCGGGACCACTGATACTCGATCCCCACCCGGAAGCCGAGCGGCAGGTTGGCCCCGCCCCGGGCGGTGAGACTGCGCAGATCCGAGGCGGACTGTGCCGGCACGCCATCCTGCTGGCGGAACGCCTCGAAGCCCGCGAGCCCGAACGCGTATCCCGTCGAGGGGTCGATCCCCGTCCGGGAGTACACCGAGGCGAGCGTGCGGCCGAACGTGAGGTCGATCGGCTGGAGCGCGCGCGCGATGCGGGCACCGGTCGCGCTGTCGCCGAACAGCCGGCCGCCCGCGCGGCGCAGGTCGATCTGCAGCCCCAGATCGGTGCGGCGGTTGTTGTTGAACGACGTCGGGATGCGGAACGCCCCGCTGTCGCCCTGCGCGCGGACCGGCTGCGGCGCGTTGGGGTCGCGGGTCAGCTGGAACGTGGTGGCCAGCGTGGCGCGGGGCCGCAGCACACCCCAGATCTCGGTGGTGGCGTTGACGAGCGACGTGAGCGATCGCTGGGCCTCGAATCCGGCGTCGAGACCGAGGAACGTCTCCTGCTCCGTCCCCACCACGCGGCCCATCGACGTCGAATCGCCGTAGTCCCGCAGGTCGCGCAGCCAGGCGCCGTCGAGACGGACCTGGAGCCCCGTCAGCGGCAGCAGATCGAAGCCGGCGGAGCTGCGCCACAGGCGCGAGGTCGATCGCTGGGGCACCACCAGCGAGTCCGCGGCCAGCGCCACCGGCACCTGAAAGGTCGATCGGTCGGCGTCGCCACTGGCCAGCCCGGTCCGGAACCGCACGCTCGTCGGCGTGAGCCGCACCGGTACCCCGATGAGGCCCACCTGCAGCGTCGCGGGGATCGCGACGTAATCGAGATTGGCGGTGTACCCCGTGCTGCGGACGTCCGCGTACTCCGAGCGGCTGGTGCCGCGGGTGTAGGAACCGGAGAGGCCCACCGGGTCGAGGAGCCAGCGTCCCAGCCAGTGCCCCGAGCGCCGCACCCGTCTGAGCGACGCGGTGTAGCTCTCCGCGCGCGAGCTCGGGGTCCGCAGGCCCTCCAGCACGTCCGCCCGGACGTCGGTCCGGTTCAGGTAGAAGGGGTCGGCGGAGGACGTGACGACCCGCGCGCTCACGGGCATGGCGAGGCCCCACGCGACGGGAAGGAACCGCTCCAGGCGGATGGTGCCGCTGGCGGCGAGCGCGTCACTCGTGATGTAGGACGGGTCCTCGCCCAGCTGCCGGAACTGCCCGTCGCGGCGCGTGACGGACAGGGAGAAGTCCGCCACGTTCGCGGCGGAGAGGGTGATGTCGAGGGCGCCCGCCAGCCCGACATCGTCCACCACGTCCCCCAGCCGGATGTCGTCCACCCACACCTCGGCCACGTCCACGAACACCCGCTGGGACACGCGCATCATGCCCACCGCGAGCTCCTGGACCTGGGCCAGGTTCGGCGGCGCGGTGCCGGGGTTGCGGACGTAGGCGACGTACGGCCCGTCGCACCGCACGTACGCCGAGTCCGCCGGCGGCAGGAAGGTGGAGTCGGGACAGCCCGGGAACACCTGCGGCGGCGTGCCGGCCAGCCAGGCCTGCTCGATCTGGGCGCGCAACACCAGCCAGCGCTCGAGCTGCACCACCACCTCCGGCTCCCAGGCGACCGTACGGGCCGGTGTCCGGTACAGGTAGAAGTTGTGCTCGTTCTTGCCCGCCTTGACGTAGAACTCGAGGTCTCCGTCGTCCCAACCCGGCCCGCGGCCGCGTGCCCAGACCCGCAGCGTCCGGTACCGGAGGAAGTTCTTGTCGCCCTCCGTGGTGAACCGCAGGTACGCCTCCGCCCGCTCCCCGACGTCCAGGTCCTGCGCCAGGATGCGCAGCGATTTCTCGTTGATCTGCTGGGACCCGATCTGCAAGCCGGCGTCGCGGCGGTCGGCTTCGTCGGTCACGCCGGGCGGCGGGGCGTAGCCCAGCTGCACGTCCTCGGTACTGACGACCGTGACCGCCACCTCACCCGTCCCCGTCCCCTCGGCCCCGGCCAGGCCTCGCTGCGGCGTGTCGGTGCGCTTGAGCCAGGTGGCGCCGACCAGCCGGACGCGGGCGAGGCCGAAGTAGATCTGCGGGTCCGGCGTCCCGAACGGCGCGGTCTGCGGCACCGCGAGCGTGATGCGGATCGCCTGGGCCTGTCGCAGGTTCGGCGTCCCCACCTGGAGGGTGTCGAACCGGAACGGCAGGCGGTACAGCCGCCACCCCGCGCTGCCGGCGGGATTGCCGAGGCTGTCGGTCACGGGGATCTGGCCCCCCTCCCGCACGAAGTAGCGTTCGTCTCCGAACGGGAACACGAAGCGCACGAAGTCCTCCGTCGGTCGCACCCCGGCGGCCGAGTCGAGCGCGAAGTCCCCGTCCTGGTCCTCGGTGTCCACGAAGCCGTTGTCCCGGCCGCAGCGCGAGCGCAGGTCCCCGAACCCGTGCGCGACGTAGGCGCCGCCGGACGTGGCGCTGCACAACGGCAGCGTGTCGATGACGGTCCCGCTGGTCGCGTCGTAGATCCCGTCCACCACGCGGTCGGTGAGGAAGCCCTCGTCGTTGATGGAGGCGCTCCACGAGCGCGTCACCGGGTCGCGCTCCGTGTCGAGACGGCCCTGCCCGACGAAGCGCTGGCCGTGGTACGTGGTGTCGCCTCCCGCGACGGTGAACGAGTCGGGGACCCACGCCAGGGCGTCCTCGAACATGGACCCGATGTCGATCAGCAGGCCGGCCCGGTTCTCGCGGGCGGTCCGCTGGTTGTCCTCCCAGACCCAGAACTCGAGGAACTCGACGCGCGACAGGTCGATGCCACCCGCCGAGAGCGGCAGGGTGATCGACCGCCAGCGTGGCGCGAACTGGGGCGGTCGCACCCAGTTGGGCTCCCCGTTGTTGACGTTCGCGAGCCCCAGCACCGT
>DASPFU010000139.1:0-3820 GCA_035620935.1 Gemmatimonadales bacterium | reverse complement strand
CCCCGGTCCAGGGTCGCGGCCCAGACCACGAGGCCCACGAGCAGGACGAACAGCGCCGGCATCAGGATCAGGTTGGCGCGCTCGAGCCCGCCCTTCACGCCGCGGGCGACGATGGCGACCGTCGCCGCCATGAAGACGAGGTGCCAGACCACCGCGTCGGGCCCGGATGCGACGCCGGCAAAGTACGCAGCGGCGTCCACCGGCAGGCGCCCGGCGGCGGCGTCCCACGCATACCGCAGCGTCCACCCCGAGACCACCGAGTAGTAGGACAGCAGCACGAATCCGGACCCGACGAACAACCAGGCCAGGGGCGCCCATGGGCGTCCCCCGAGGCGCGGCACGGCGACCACCGGCGATGACTGCCCCAGCCGGCCGAGCACCAGCTCGGCGGTGAGCACCGGCACGCCGACGACCGCGACCATCACGAGGTAGGCGAGCACGAACGCCGCCCCGCCCCGCTCCGACGCGATGTAGGCGAACCGCCACATCGTGGCGAGCCCGACCGCCGAGCCGAGCGCGGCCATCAGGAACCCGGCGCGGGTGGCCCAGGCGTCGCGCGGCGGCGCAGGCGGCGTCATCGGCCCAAAGCTACGCGTCCCCGTCAAGCAGCGCGCGCGCCCGCCGGAACACCCCGTGCCACATCGGCCGCGTGAGCCTCCCCGTGTTCGTGTTCTGCCGGCTGGGATGATAGGAGCTGATGAGGGTGACGCCGTCCGGCAGCCGGGCGGCAGCGCCGTGCCCGAACGGCGGCCGCTCGCGTGGCGGCAGCCGGTCCCACCAGCCGGCCGCACGCAGGTATGCGTCGTGGCCGATACGCCCCAGGGTGATCACCACCCGTACCCGGGTGAGCAGGGTCAGCTCAGCCGCGAGATGGGGACGGCAGTTCGCGAGCTCCACGGGCGTCGGCCGGTTGGCGGGGGGCGCGCAGCGCGCGGCGGCGGTGACCCAGCAGTCGTCGAGGCGCTGTCCGTCGTCCCGCGACACGCTGTGCGCCTGGCGCGCGAAGCCGTAGCGGTGCAGCGCGCCGTACAACCAGTCGCCGCTCGAGTCCCCGGTGAAGACGCGGCCGGTACGGTTGCCGCCGTGCGCGGCGGGGGCGAGCCCCACCACGAGCAGGCGCGCGCGGGGGTCGCCGAAGCCGGAGACGGGCTTCCCCCAGTAGTCCCAGTCGCGGAACTCCCGCTTCCTCTCCCGCGCCACCCGCGCGCAGTACGCCCGCAGGCGGGGACAGCGGGTGCACGCGACGATGCGCCGGGAGACGGTCTCCAGGGTGACCCCCATGGGCCCGAAGATACGCGCGGGACTGGCACCCGGGGCCCGGGCCGACGACCTTCCTGCCGTCAGCCATCGGCCATCATTCATCACATCCGGAGCCGTCCGTGCGCCTCGCTGTCATCGCCTGCACCGCCATCGCCCTCGCGTTCCCGCTCGCCGCGCAGGAACCCGCCCACCGGGCGCTCGAGCGCGAGATCCTGCGCGAGCTGATCGAGATCAACACCAGCGATTCGGGCGGTGGTACGATGGCGGCGACGCAAGCGCTGGCCCGCCGCCTCCGCGAGGCCGGCCTCCCCACCGCGGACGTGCACGTGCTCGAGCCCGGCCCGCGCCAGGGCATGCTCGTGGCGCGCTACCGCGGTACCGGACGGGCTGGCCGCCCCATCCTCCTGATGGCGCATCTCGACGTGGTGGACGCCCGCGCCGAGGACTGGTCGATGGAGCCCTACACCTTCCATGAGGCGGATGGCTACTACTACGGCCGCGGCACCAACGACAACAAGGCCGGGGCCGCGACGCTGGTGGCGAACTTCATCCGCTATCGCCGGGAAGGCTTCGTCCCGGACCGCGACCTCGTGATCGTGCTGACGTCGGACGAGGAGACCGGCCAGACGAGCATCAAGTGGGTGCTCGAGCGCCACCGCGACCTGGTGGACGCCGAGTTCGCGCTCAACACCGATGCGGGCGGCGGCGAGTTGAAGGACGGGAAGCCGATCACCTTCGCGGTCCAGGCGGCGGAGAAGCTGTACCAGAGTTACCGGCTCGACGTGCGCAACCGCGGCGGCCACAGCTCGGTGCCCGAGTCGCCCAACGCGATCTACCAGCTGAGCGAGGCCCTGCTGCGGATCTCGCGGCACGTCTTCCCGGTGCATCTCACCGAGGTGTCGCGCGCCTACTTCGCGCGCTCGGCGGCGGGCCAGGAACCAGAGACGGCGGCGGCGATGCGCGCCCTGGCCGAGCGCGACGACCCGGCGGCGGCGGCACGGCTCGCGACCGTGCCGTACTACAACGGCGTGATGCGGACCACCTGCGTCGCGACGGAGCTGTTCGCGGGACACGCCGAGAACGCCCTTCCCCAGCTGGCTCGCGCCACCGTCAACTGCCGGCTCGTGCCGGGCGAGTCGCCCGACAGCGTGCGGGCGATCCTCGCGCGGCTCACCGCCGACACCGCGGTCCGCGTGACGCCGGTCGACGAGCCCAACCCCAGCCCCCCGTCACCGCTGACCCCGGCCGTGATGGAGCCGATCGAGCGCCTCGCGCGAGAGATGTGGCCCGCCGCCGTGGTGATCCCCGAGCAGTCCACGGGCGGCACGGATGGCATCTACACCCGCAACGCCGGCATCCCGACGTACGGCGTGTCGGCGTTGTTCGACGAAGTGGGCGACGTGCGGGCCCACGGGCGGGACGAGCGAGTCGGCGTGCAGTCCTACCACGACGCCGCCGAGTACTGGTATCGGCTGGTGAAACGGCTGGCGACGGCCCGGCCCGGGACCTGACGTCAGGTCCGGCGCCGCAGCACCAGCGCCGCGAGGACCGCGATGGCGATCGCGACCCCGACGATCGGGAAGGTACCATCCGGCCCCAAGGCGGAGCCGCCCTCCCGCAGGAACACACCCAGGCCCACGAACGCGGCGACCAGGCCCGCGATCACGGAGAGCGCGCGCCGGTCGGTCCGACGACTGCCCTCGCCCGCGGCCGCGTGCATCGCGTCGTGCACGTCGCGCTCGCTCAGGTCCGGGTGGTCGCGGCGGTAGTCCTGGACCAGGGCGGCGATGCGGTTCGCCAGGTCCTGCGCCTCGGGCGAGGCGGTCTGGCGCGGGACGTGGGGGACGAACGCCATGGGCGTAAGTGACCGAGGGCCGCGCGGCCGCGCAAGGCCGCGGCCGCGGGTTGTCCAATCGGCCCCCCCTGCCGAGTTTGCGGCATGACGGACCGGCCACCCACCCGTCCCGAACGCCTGCTCGCCCGGACGCTGCAGGAATCCGCGCGCGCCGTGTCGGCGACCCTGGCCGCGATGCGCGGCGACGAGCACACGCAGCTCCTGGCACTCGCCGTCGTGATCGGTACCGCGGCCGGTGCGGCGGTCCTCGTCTTCTACAAGGCGATCGACGTCATTCAACAGCTCGTGCTGCGGAGCGCGCTGGAGGTCGAGCTCCCCGCCGCCCTCCTGATTCCGTCCTTCGTCGCCCTGGGCCTCGTGGCGTGCCGCGCGCTGGCCCGCTGGGGCGCCAAGGACTCGCCCGGCGAGAACATCCCCGACGTGATGTACCGGGTCACCGTGAAGGGGGGCGTGATCCGGTCCGTTCCCGTCCTGGCGAAGGCCCTCGGGGCGGCGGCCGTCATCGGCACCGGCGGCTCGGTCGGCGCCGAAGGACCGGTGGTCGTGCTGGGCGCCGCCGCGGGCTCGCGCATCGGACGGTGGCTGCGGGCGTCGCCCAATCGGCTCCGCACCCTCGTGGGCTGCGGTGCGGCCGCCGGGATCTCGGCCGCGTTCAATGCGCCGATCGCCGGCGTGATCTTCGGCGTGGAGAAGATCCTCGGTGCG
>DASPFU010000138.1:0-9123 GCA_035620935.1 Gemmatimonadales bacterium | reverse complement strand
AGCGGCTGGGGAGAGCGGCGGTACGACCTGTACCTGCGGGTGGGCTCGGCCGAGGGCCTCACCGGTGACTCGCGGGTGATCCTGCAGGGACTCGAGGTAGGCCGCGTGCGTACGATCTCGCCGCGGGTCGACTCCGTGAGCCGCCAGGTGGCATTCCTCGCCCGACTGTCGATGCGGGAGCGCTTCCCCGACGGCTCCGAGATGCGGCTCCCCATGGGGACCCGGGCCGAGCTGGTGCAGGTCTCGCAGATCTCGAGCGGCGTGGACGTGCTGCTCCTCTTCCCAGACACGGTGGGGCGGCTCGCGCGGGCGCTCCAGGCCGACGACACGATCGAATCGTCGCGGCGCGGCTCGGCGCTCGAGACCATCACCGCCGTGGCAGGGGACCTGTCGAACGAGGTGAAGCAGGTGCTGCAGCAGTCGACCCGCACCCTGATCAAGCTGCAGGGCACGCTGGCCAACGTCGATACCACGGTGGACGCCCTGCTGCCGGAGGTGCGCGCCACCGTGACGTCGGTCGCGGGGACGATGCGCCGGGTCGAGGCCCTGCTGGCGGAGGTCCAGGAGAACGGGCTGCCCGACTCGATCACCGCGGCCCTCGCGTCCACCAACCGGCTCGTGCAGCGCCTCGACTCGCTCACCGTGGATGCGGAGACGATGGTGGCCGAGAACCGGGTCGCCGTGAACGAGGCGATGGCGAACCTCACCCTGGCGAGCCGCCAGCTGAACCACTTCCTCGAGGAAGCGTCCCGCCGTCCCTATCGGCTGTTCACGGGGGTCACGCCGTTGCCGCGCGACTCCGCCGCCGACACGACCAGGTCGCGGCCGCCGAGCCCCCAGCCGTGAACTACGCCCTGCTGCACCCCCCGACCTGGTCGCCCCGCGAGCTGCTCGAGCTCCTCCCCGACCCGCGCATCGAGGTGCGCGAGATCGGCCAGGCGAAGGAGCTCACCGAGGAGGACCGCCCCACCGTCTTCGTGCTGGACGCGGGCGGCCGCGCGGCGTTCCCCGCGGACGTGCTGCGCGCCTTCGTGGACGCCGGCGGCGCCATCGTCGCCCTCGGCGCGGAGGACGAAGCCGACGTCCCGAACACCCTCCCGACCGAGCTGCTCTCGGGGTTCGTGCGCCACCCGGCCCGCGCCCGCCAGATCCTCGTGTCGGTGCGGGCGGGCTTCCGCGAGGCGGCCGCGCGCATGGAGACCGCGCGGGCGCGCGCCGAGGCGGCGCTGCGCAGCCGGGAGATCCAGGAGCTGACCCGCATCGGCGTCGCGCTCGGCGCGGAGCGCAACCTGGGCACCCTGCTGGAGCAGATCCTCACGCAGGCGCGGCAGATCACCCAGTCGGACGCGGGGTCGCTCTATCTCGTCGAGACCACGGACCAGGGCAGCAAGCGACTGCGCTTCCGGCTCGCTCAGAACCACTCGAAGCCCGACGTCCCGTTCGTGGAATTCTCCATCCCGGTGGACCGCACCAGTCTCGCCGGATACACGGCGACGACGGGCGAGCCGCTGGTGATCGAGGACGCATACAATCAGCCGCCCGACGTGGAGTACACCATCAACCGCTCGTTCGACGAGCGGTACGGCTACCACACGAAGTCGCTCCTCGTGATCCCGATGCGGGACCACAAGGATGAGATCATCGGGGTGCTCCAGCTGATCAATCGCAAGCGCAATTTCGACGCCGTCCTCGCCACGCTGGACGACGTGGCGCGCGAAGTCGTGCCCTACTCCAAGCGGGCCGTCGAGCTGGTGACGGCGCTGGCGGGCCAGGCGGGCGTCGCGGTCGAGAACAGCCGCCTGTACGAGGACATCGAACGGCTGTTCGAGGGGCTCGTCACCGCGGCCGTCACGGCGATCGAGCAGCGCGACCCCACCACGGAAGGGCACTCCCGCCGCGTCGCAATGATGACCGTGGGCCTGGCCGAGGTCGTGGACCGCGCCGGGGACGGCCCCTACCGGAACGTCACCTTCACGGCGGAGCAGGTCCGCGAGATCCGGTACGCGGGCCTGCTGCACGATTTCGGCAAGGTCGGCGTGCGCGAGCAGGTGCTCGTCAAGGCGAAGAAACTGTACGACCCGTCGCTCGAGCTGCTGCGGCAGCGGCACGCGTTCATCCGCCGGACCGCCGAGCGGGGATTCTGGCGACAGCGGGCGGAGTACCTCGAAGAACGGGGCCGCGAGGGCTACGACGCCTGGCTCCGCGAGCGCGAGGCCGCGCACGCCGCCGAGCTGGCCGAGCTGGACCGGTTCCTCGAGGTGGTGCTGCGGGCCAACGAGCCCGCCCTGCTGCCGGGCGAGATCGCCGAGGGGATCACGGCCCTCGCCGAGCGCACCTACGAGACGCTGGAGGGCGAGCGGCGGCCGTTCCTCGAGCCGGAAGAGGTCCGGTTCCTCAGCATCCGCAAGGGCAGCCTCGACGACACCGAGCGCAAGGAGATCGAGAGCCACGTCACGCACACCTTCAATTTCCTGAAGGAGATCCCCTGGACGAGGGAGCTGCGGGATGTCCCGATCATCGCGTTCGGTCACCACGAGAAGATCGACGGACGCGGCTACCCCCGCGGCATCCGGGGAGACGCCATCCCGATCCAGACGCGGATGATGACCATCTCGGACATCTACGACGCCCTCACCGCGCAGGACCGTCCCTACAAGCGCGCCGTGCCGCGCGACCGGGCGCTCGGCATCCTGACCGACGAGGTCAAGGCCGGGCAGCTCGACGCGGAGCTGTTCCGACTGTTCGTCGAGGCGCAGGTCTTCACCAGGGCCGAATGACGCGCGGGGCCTAGCTCACCAGCAGCTTCACCGACACCAGCAGCAGGAGCGCCCCGAACCCGCGACGCAGCATCACACCCGACAGGTCCCCGGCGAACTTCGCCCCGAGCAGCGCACCCACCAGCAGCCCCACCGCGAGCAGGGCGGCGTACGGCACGTTCACCTGCCCGCGCCGATGGTACTCCAGCACCCCGAGCAGGCCCACGGGCAGCAGCAGCGCGCCGAGCGACGTCCCCGTCGCCGTGTGCTGGTCGAGCCGCAGCAGCAGCACCAGCGCCGGCACGATGATCACCCCGCCACCGATGCCGAACAGCCCCGACAGGACGCCGGTCGCGAGTCCCAGCGCACCCACGAACACGTAGTTCATCGTCCCCCCGTTGGTTCGCCGTAACCTCCGCCCCCCGGCGTCTCGAGGCGCAGCACGTCGCCCGGTGCCAGCCGGACCGTCGCCTTGGCCGGGAGCGGGCGTCCGTTGAGCAGGGTGGCGCCCGAAGCGCCGGGCGCCCCCCCGTCCGCCCCCGCGGGGGCGTGGCGCCGTCGCTCGGTCAGCAGACTCACCTCCATCGGCGCCAGCGCCTCGTACTCCCGCACGACGCCGTCCCCGCCGCGCCATGCCCCGGCTCCGCCGCTCCCGGTCCGCCGCGCGTAGCACCGCACCCGCAGCGGATACTCCATCTCGAGCACCTCGATCGGCGTGTTACGCGTGTTCGACATCCCCACGTGCACCCCACTCGGGCCGTCACCGCCCGGACTCGCCCCCTGCCCCCCGCCGATGGTCTCGTAATAGGTCCACCCGTCCCCCGTCCCCCGTCCCCGGTCCCCCCCGAAGGTCACGTTATTCATCGTCCCCTGTCCCTGCGCCGGGACGGCGACGCCGCCCGCCGCGAGCGCGCGCAACGTCGTGTCCGTGATCCGCTGCGACGTCTCGACGTTCCCCGCCGCCACCGCGCTGGGCCAGCGGGCGTCCACCAGGCACCCCGCCGGGGCGGTGACCCGCACCGCACGCTCCACCCCGCCGTTCATCGGTACGTCGTCCGGCAACAGCGTGCGCACCACGAACAGCACGGCCGACCGCGCCACCGCGAGCGGGCAGTTGACGTTGCCGGCGGCCGCGGGCGCCGTGCCGGCGAAGTCGGCGTGCAGGACTCCGTCCCGCACGTCCAGCCGCACGGCGACGGCGAGGTCGTCACCCGTGACGCCGTCCCCCTCCAGCCAGTCAGTGGCCCGGAGACCGGCCACGGGCAGGACCGCGAGGGCGGCCCGGGTGCGCCGCTCCGCGTAATCCATCAGGTCGCCCGCGGCGGCGGCCACCGCGGGCCACCCATGGCGCCGCGCGAGCGCGCGCAGGCCCTCGGCGCCGCGCGCCACCGCCGCCCGCTGCGCGGCCAGGTCGGCCCGCCGCACCGCCGGCGTGCGCACGTTGGCGAGCAGCAGCTGCTCCACCTCCGCCGTCCAGCGCAGCGGCGGCACGATCAGCCCTTCGGCGAAGATCTCGCGCGCGCCCGCCGGCATGCTCCCCGGCGCCGCTCCGCCCACGTCCGAATGGTGGGCGCGCACCACGCTGTAGGCACCCACCGCCCCGTCGATCGCCACGGCCTCGATCACGGTGAGGTCCGGCAGGTGCGACCCGCCGCCGAAGGGATCGTTGAGCAGGAACACGTCGCCCGGGGAGGGCGCGAGGGCCCGCACCGCCGCCACCGCCGGCGCCAGCGCCCCGAGGTGGACGGGGATGTGCGCCGCCTGTGCGATCATCTCGCCACCCGCGTCGAACAACGCGGCGGACGCGTCGCGCCGCTCGCGGATGTTGGGCGAGCGCGCACTGTGCACGAGGACCAGCCCCATCTCCTCCGCCAGGCCGGCGAAGGTCTCGCTCCATACCTCGAGCGCCACGGCGTCGAGCGTCACGCCCCGCCTCCGTCCCGCTCGATCACCACCGCGCCGGAAGCGTGCACGGTGCCGTGCCACCCGGGCTCGATCAGGGCGGTCGCATCGTCGCCCGCCAGCACCGCGGGCCCGGCGATCCCGACGCCCGGCGGGAGCGCATCCAGCGGCCAGACGCTCGCGTCCACGGCGCGACCCCCGACGGCAATCCGCCGCCTCCCCGGCGCTCCCGACCAACTGGCGGCGTCCCGGACGGGGAAGCGGTCGATCCCGCCCCGCTCGGCCACCGCCCGCAGGTTGACGACCTCCACGTCTCCGGCGTCATCGGCGTAGCCGTACCGCGCGCGGTGGGCCGCGAGGAAGGCCTCGCGCAGCGCGGCGGGATCGTCGTGTGGTGCCGACACGCGGACCTCGTACCCCTGCCCCGCGAAGCGGCAATCCGCGGACCGCGCGACGCCCGCGCCGGGGAGCTCCGCCTGTGCGTCGGCGACGACCGGTTCGAAGGCGGACGCCAGTGCCGCCGGGTCGAGCGCCGCCAGCGGCCGGTGCAGCGACGCCACCCGGTCCACCCGCTCCGCGGCGGCCGCCAGCCCGCAGGCGCTCAGCACACCCGGGTGCGGGGGGACGAGCACCTTGCTCATGCCGAGCGCGTCCGCCAGCGCGCAGCCGAACAGCGCCCCCGCGCCGCCGAACGGCACCAGGGTGAGCCCGCGCGGGTCGACGCCGCGCGCCACGCTCACCCGTTTGAGCGCGCGCGCCATCACCGCGGTGGCGACCGCCACGACGCCCGCCGCCGTGCCCACGGCGTCGCGGCCGACCGCCGACGCGAGCGTGCCCACCGCCCGGGTGGCCGCGCCCGCATCCACCCGGACGCCCGCCAGGGGGTGATCGGGATCGAGCCAGCCGAGCACGACGCAGGCGTCCGTCACCGTGGGCCGATCGCCGCCGCGGCCGTAGCACGCGGGTCCCGGCACGGCCCCGGCGCTGCGGGGGCCCACGCGCAGGGCCCCCCCGTCGTCCACCCAGGCCAGGCTGCCCCCCCCGGCGCTGACCGTCTCGATCAGCACCGCCGGGAGGGCGAGCGGGACGCCGCCCACCACGGTGCCGGACTGCGACAGCACGGCGCCGTCGAGCACGAGCCCGGCATCGGCGCTGGTGCCGCCCATGTCGAGGGTCAGGAGGTCCCGCTCGCCGGCCGCGAGCCCCGCGAGACGCGCCCCGACGACGCCGCCCGCCGGTCCCGACAGCGCCAGGGCCGCCGCCCGCCGCGCCGCCGCGGCCGGCGCCAGCGTACCGCCCGCCGATGTCATCACCCGCAGGGCGCCGGTCCCGAGGCGGGCCACCGCCGCTCCCGCGCGCTCCACATAGGCGCCCACCCGCGGGCGCAGGAACGCCTCGGCGGCCGTGGTCGCGAACCGCTCGTACTCGCGGAACACCGGGAGGACCTGGTGGCTCGTCACGACGGGCACATCGGGCAGCGCGCGCTCGAGCGCCAGCGCGAGCGCGCGCTCGTGCGCCGGATGGCGAAACGCGAACAGCAGCGACACCGCGATCGCTTCGGGGGCGAGCGCGGCCACCCGCGCGACGGCCCGCGTCATCTCCATCTCGTCGAGGGGGACCACCACGCCGTCCGGTCCGATCCGCTCCCGCACCCCCACCACGCGGTCGCGGGTCACCAGCGGCTCCGGGTGGTGGCGGCCGAGGTCGTACAGCGCTGCGCGGTCCTGCCGCCGGAGCCAGAGCAAGTCCTCGAATCCGGCGGTGGTGACCAGCACCACCCGCGCCCCAGTGCGCTCGAGCAGGGCATTGGTCGCGACGGTGGTGCCGTGGACCAATAATGCGATGGGGACCCGAAACGCGTCCAGCGCCGCCACCATCCCCTTCGTCGGGTCATCCGGCGTGCTCGGCACCTTGCGCACCGTGACGCCGCCGTCGGCCGTGAGCGCCACGAGATCGGTGAAGGTGCCGCCGACGTCGACCCCCACCCGCGCACCGCCGCCCATCACCGCACCGCCCCCAATGCGGAATGCGGAATGCGGAATGGGGAATCGGCGAACGAGTTGCCATTCCGCATCCCACATTCGGCACTCCGCATTCTCATGGTCGTCGCGGCACCAGGGCGAGCCAGGCGAGCCCGAGCGTGCCCAGCACCGCCAGCGTACCCACCCAGTCGCCCAGCCGCACGTATACCGTGGTGACGTCGCTGGTACGGAGCCGGTCGGCGACGAGGGCCTCGGTTCCCAGTCCCGTGGAGGCGTACGTGTGGCCGAGCGGATCGACGAACTGGCTGATGCCGGAGTTCGCGGCGCGGGCCACGCCCATCCGGGTCTCGATCGCGCGGAGGACCAGGTGGCTGGCGTGCTGGGCCGGCGCGGAGGTCCGGCCGAACCACGCATCGTTGGTGATGTTCACGAGAAAGTCGGCGCTGGCGCGGCGGTAGCGGCGCGGCAGGTCCTCGAACGCCGACTCGTAGCAGATGACGACTCCGAAGCCGCCGAGTGCCGCCTCGTAGACGGGCCGCTCCCGGCCCCGGGCGAACCCGCCCGACCAGCGCTTCAGTCCCGGGATGCGGCGGAACCAGCTGACCGGGAAGAACGGCACGCGCTCGGTGACCGGCACGAGGTAGCGCTTGCCGTAGATGGGGTACGGCCTCCGGCTCCCGGTCGAATCGTAGAAGAACGCCGCGTTGTAGCTGTCGTAGGTCTGGTCGGCGTGGAACGTCACGCTCAGGCCGCCCGCGAGGATCGGCGCGTGCCGCTCGCGCGCCAGCTCGGCAATGCCTGCGTCCCATTGCGGGTGCTGCTCGAGGTACCCGGGCATCGCGGCCTCGGGCCAGACGATCAGGTCGGGCCGCGCCAGCGCGGACACGCGGCGGGACATGTCGAGCAGCCGGGCCATCACCGAATCCGGAGGACGGTCCCACTTCTCGTCGAAGCCCTCGTTCGGCTGGATCATCCCGACCACGCCGACGTCGCGCACCGGCAGCGTCCGCATCCGCCAGACGCCGTACCCCAGCGCCAGGACCAGGGTGACGCCGACCGGGATGAGCCGTCGCAGGGTTCGCCCCCGTCCCTCGTCCCCCCTCCCCCGTCCCCAATCGAGTGCCGTTTCGACCAGCATCACGTTGATCCAGGCGAGCCACAGCGTGGCACCGCGCGCCCCGGCGAGGTCGGCCCACTGCACCAGCACGGGGGCATCGGCGAGCGACGTCCCGAGGCCGAGCCATGGGAACGCGATCTCCCCCTGGTGGCCGATCCACCACTCGAGGGCGGTCCAGGCGACGGGGAACGCGACCCAGAGCGGCACCCGGCCGCGCGTCGCCGCGCGAGCGACCAGCCAGAACAGGCCGCCCGTGTAGACGGTCAGGACGACGACGGTGACGAAGTACCCCAGCGCCGACAGCGGCGTGAAGTGCCACAGGGCGATGGCGATCCAGTAGAGCAGCAGGCCCTGCGTGGCGGCGCCGTAGGCGAGCCCCCAGCGGAAGGCGCGACCCGGATCGCCCTGGTCCACGGCAGAGCGGAGCAGTACGACCGCCGGCGTGATGGCCATGAAGGACAGCGCCGGCAGGTCGAACGGCGGATAGCTCCCGGTGAGCAGCAGGGCACCCGCGGCGCAGAGCAACGCGGCCCGGCGGCCGCTCACAGCACGATGTCGCGCCCCTCGTCCGCGGAGCGGTAGATGGCGTCCATCACGCGCTGCAACGCCAGCTGGTCGCGCGGCGGGGGCGCGTTGATGTCACCGCGGATGACGGCCAGGAAATAGGTCCACTCCGCGCGGTAGGACTGGGTGAACTGCGTCTCGCGGCCGCTCGCCCCGGTGGGCGTCAGGTCGGTGACGGTCCCGTGCGACTCCTTGAACACGCGCAGGGGGTTGATGGCGGCCGAGCCGCGCGTGCCGACCATCTCGAACCAGAATCGCTCCCCTTCGCCGATGTGGGACCAGCTCACGTCGAGCGACAGCGACATGCCGTTGTCGCACACGATGAGGGCGGTGCCCATCGATTCGGTCGCGTCGGGCGTCCGGCCCGGCAGGTGCGCCGACACGCGCCGCACCGCGGGCCAGCCGCTGGCCCACAGGCCGAGGTCGAGGATGGGGAGGCCGAGATCGAGGATCGCGCCGCCGCCCGCCTGCTGGCGCCGCAGCCGCCAGCCGAGCATCTGGCGGCTGGGCTGAAAGCTGTACCACCCGCCCCGCACCGCCTGGATGGCGCCGAGGTCGCCGCCCGCGAGGAAGCCCCGGACCGCCTGGACGTCGGAGCGGAAGCGGTGGTTCATGCCAACCATCACGCGACGTCCGTACTTCTCGCTCGCCGCCACCACGCGCTCCACGCCGTCCACCGACAGCGCGAGCGGGCGCTCGCACAGCACATGCACGCCCGCCGACAGGGCGGCCAGCACGTGGATCTCGTGCAGGTGGTTGGGCGTGCAGAGCACCACCGCGTCGGAGCGGGAATGCCGCAGCA
>DASPFU010000137.1:0-8297 GCA_035620935.1 Gemmatimonadales bacterium | reverse complement strand
CCGGGGTTCGTCCCGATCGCGACCGTGACGGTCCCGCTGAACTCGGGCGTGGCGTTGCCGAACGCGTCGCGCGCGCTGACCTGGACGGCGGGCGTGATCGGATAGCCCGCGGGCGTGGTGCTCGGCTGCACGGTGAACGCGAGCTGAGCCGCGATCCCGGGATCCACCGTGACGGACGCCGTCTGGCTGACCGCCACCCCGCCCACCGTGGCCGAGATGGTCTTCACCCCCACCACGGTCGAGCTCACGGTCCCCGTCGCGACGCCGCTCGCATTGGTCGGCCCGGGCTGCGTCACCGTATTGCCGCTGCCGCTGGCCGCCAGCACCACCGTCACGCCGCCGACCGGGTTCCCGAAGGGGTCCCGCGCCGTGACGGTGACGGTGCTCGCGCTGCTCCCGTTCGAGGCCGTGATCGTCGGGGGGGTCGCGACGACCGTGGACAGGCTCGCCGAGACGCTCGCCGCCGTGATGGAGAACGGCGCCGAGGTGGCGCCGCCGAGACCGGTGGCGGCGGCCGTGAGGGTGTAGCCCGTGCCGGAAGCGTCGATGGACAGCGCGCCGAAGATCGCGACGCCGGACACCGCGTCCACGGTCGCGGTCCCCGACAGCGTGCCCCCGGACGGGTTCGTGCCGATGGCGATGGTGACGGCCGCCGTGAAACCCGTCGCCGTGTTGCCGAACGCGTCCCGCGCCGTGACCTGGAGCGCGGGCGCGATCGTCGCGCCCGCGACGGTGGTGCCCGGCTGGACGCTGAACACGAGGTGGGTCGCGGTGGCCGGGGTGACGCTGAACGACGGGGAGGTGACGGCGGGCACACCGCCCGCGCTGGCCTGGAGCGTGTAGCCGACGCCGCTCTTGTCGAGGCTGACGCCCGTGAACGTGGCGACCCCGGCGGCGGCCGCCACGGTGGTGGTGCCGCCGAGCGTGGCGCCGCCGGGATTGGCCGCGAACGCCAGGGTCACCGGGCCGGTGAACCCGGTCGCGGTATTGCCGAGCGCGTCGCGGGCCGCTACCTGGACCGCGGGCGCGAACGCCGCACCGGCCGTGACGGTACCGGGCGGCGTCGTGAAGACGAGCTGGGTCGCGGAGCCCGGGACGACCGTCACGGTCGCCTGTCCGCTCCTGCCCTCGCTCGTGGCGGTGATCTGAGCGGTTCCGAGGGAGGCCCCGGTCACCACGCCGTTGCCGTTCACGGTGGCCACGGCGGTGTTGCCGCTCGACCAGGTGACGGGGCGGCCCGGCAGGTCCCCGCCGTTCGCGTCACGGGGCATCGCGGACAGCTGGACCGTGCTCCCGACCTGGGCTTGCGCGCTCGCGGGGTTGACCTGCACGGAGGCCACGCTGGCCGGTCCGGTGGCGTCCGTGGAGCAGGCGACCACGAGGGCCACCAGCACGACGAGGCGCCGCAGGCGTACCCTGCGGTGCCGGAGGGTCATCTTCGGCTCATCGCCAGTTCGTTTGGTCAACTGCGCTGTCCTCGGCCCACGCGACTCTGTGGCGTGGACGCCACGAAGTCACACCCCGCCAGCCCCCACCGCACCCCACCGAGGGGGCTCTACGGACCCCGAAGGCAGGCTCCCGGGGGGCGGCCCTGCTTCTGGTGCAGGGGCCGTGCCGGGGCCGCCGGTTACTGCGGACCTTCCTCTACGCTCAGGGTCGCCCGGCCGCTCGCTTCGACGCCCAGGCCGGCACGGGTCGCCCCACCCCCGTCGGCCAGCGCCAGGCTCGAGGCTCCTCCCGGGGTCAGGCCGAGGACCGCGCGGCTGCGGCCCTCGAGGTCGGCGAAGACCAGCGTGACGGTGCCGTCGGCGAGGCGGCCGAGGGCCGCGCGCGGCTTGCCGTCCGCGTCCACGAGCGCGAGCCCGGCGGCGCCGTCGGTGAGCACGCTCGCCCGGAAGCGCGGTTTCGCCTCGGCGTCGTGCAGCGCGAACTGCACCGCGCCTTCGTCGCTCATCCCCCAGGTGCCACGCAGGCGGCCTTCCTGATCGACCAGCACGAAGCTCTCCGCCCGCACGACGGACCCGGGGCGTGGCAGCACGTGCGTGGTGAAGGCCAGGGTCACGGCGGCGACGACGCCGAGCACGGTGCCGAGGCCGACGAGCGACAGCATGCCGAGGCGCCGCAGGCGGGCGTTCTCAGCCTCGATGCGCTCGAGGCGCGCGGTCATTGTGGGGTCGAGGGGTTGCTCGGTCATGGTTCCCGGTCCTCCGGTCGACGCCTCAGGCGTCGAGGAAGTAGGTGCGGCACGCGCTGTCGAGTATCTCGGGCGTGAGCTCCGGCTCGATCAGCTGGAAGCGCGCGATGTCGCAGACATGGTCGGTGATGTCGCGCGGGTGGCATCCGCGGGGGCGGATGCTCCGCGCCTCGTAGTAGTCGCGGTACAGCTGTGCGACGGCCTCGGGGCGGTAGGGGATCCCCCGCGCCGCGCAGCAGCGCCGGAAGATCTCCTCGTACTGCGGCCGCTCGGGGCTGTGCATCCGGATCTTGTAGTGGATCCGCCGCAGGAACGCCTCCTCGACCAGGGCGCTGGGGTCGAGGTTCGTGGCGAAGATCAGCAGGCAGTCGAACGGCACCGGGAACTTGGACCCGGTGTGCAGGGTGAGATAGTCCATGCGCTTCTCGAGCGGGACGATCCAGCGGTTCAGGAGGTCCCGCGGCGGGACGCGCTGCCGTCCGAAATCGTCCACGATCAGCACGCCGCCGTTCGCTTTCACCTGGAACGGTGCCTGGTACATCTTCGTGTTCGTGTCGTACTGCAGGTCGAGCTGCTCGAGCGTCAGCTCGCCGCCCGTGACCACGACGGGACGCCGCACGCGCACGAAGCGCCGGTCGTACTCGGGCACGCGGCGCAGCCAGTCGGGGTCCCCAGCGATCCTGGCCTCGGGCTCCTCGTCCACCTGATGATAGACCGGATCGTACACGACCATGATCTGGCCGTGGACGTCCACCGCGTGGGGCAGGAAGAAGGTCTGGCCGAAGATCCCGGCAATGGTCTCCGCGATGTGGGTCTTGCCGTTGCCGGAGTCCCCGAAGATGAACAGCGACCGGGCGGAGTTCACGGCCGGGCCGAGCGTGTCGAGGACGGTGTCCGGCAGCACGAGTTCGGCGAAGGCCTCCGCGAGGCGTTCGCGACTGACGTGCAGGTGCCGCACCGACTGTCGCTCGATCCACGCATTGTACTGGAAGATCGGGACCGGGGCGGGGCCGACGTACTGGTTGGCGGCCATGGCGTCGCGCGCCGCGTCCGCGCCGGCGGCGCTGATTTCGAAGATGTAGCCGCCGCGGCCCGCGCCGACGGTGCGTTTCACCTCGATCATCCGCTCGTGCTGCAGCTTGAGCAGCAGGTCGTCCACGATGGGGAAGGGCAGGCAGATCGCCTCCACCAGCTGTTGCCCGCTCCGCGCGCCCTGCACGTACAGCATCTTGAGGAGCAGGTCCGCGATCGTCTCGGGCAGGAGCCCGGTGTCGGCGACGGTCTCGGGGACCGGTGGGGCGGACGGCCCCTCGATCACCGGCGCGTCGGCCGCGGGGATGGTGGACGGGGCGTTCATGCGGCCGCCGACGTGGCGCGCTGCCACGTGAGCGTGTCGCCATGGTACGTGCCCGTGCGGCGGAGCGTGCCTGGGGGCAGTTCGAGCGCGGCGCGTGCGCGCCGGTGCCAGCGCGTGCGCGCGCCCGGAGGCAAGGCGTGGTAGGTGGCGATTACGGCGCCGTCCCGGTCGACGAACGCCACGTCCAGCGGGTAGCGCATGCCGAACATGTGGACCGAGCGGCACGGCAGCAGCAGCAGGCCCTCGCCCTCGGCGGGCGCCGGCCGGCCCAGCAGGCCCCGCAGCCGCGACCACCAGCCGTCGGCCACGCCGATGCGCGTGCCGAGGGTGTCGCCCCGCGAGACGTTGGTGACGGTCACCGGGCCGCTCATTTCATCCCGGCCAGCGTCCGGTAGATGCTGATCAGCGCCGGGCCGAGGATGACGACGAACAGCGCCGGGAAGATGCAGAAGGCGAGTGGGAAGACGAGCTTGATGGTCGTCTTCGCGGCCGCCTCCTCCGCCCGCTGGCGCCGCTTGGTGCGCATCGTGTCGGAGTGTACGCGCAGGGCCTGCGCGACCGACGTGCCGAAGCGGTCGGTCTGGACCAGCATCGCGACGAGCGACTGGAGGTCCGCCACACCCGTGCGGTCGCCCAGGTTGCGGAGCGCCTCCTCGCGCGGCACGCCGGCGCGGATCTCGAGGTTCACCAGGGTGAGCTCATCCGACGTCACCGCGCTCACGTGGCGGATCTCTTCGGCGACGCGGACCAGTGCCTGGTTCAGGGCGAGGCCGGCCTCGACGCAGACCACCATGAGGTCGAGCGCGTCGGCGAGCGACCGTTGGATGTCCTTCTGCCGCGCGCGGGCGCGTGAGCGCACCTTCAGCGACGGGCCCACCCACCCCAGCGCCGCGCCCCAGCCGGCGGCGAGCAGGACCTTGGCCGCATCGCCGCTGAGGGTCTTCGCCAGCAGGAACCCGAGCAGCCCGAGTCCGATGGTGAGCATCAGCTTGGTGCCCCAGTAGATCGCGACCGCCGACGGCTCGCGGTACCCGGCGTGGATGAGCTGCTGGCGCAGCGGGCTGGCATGGCGCGGGTCGCCGCTCAGGTCCGCCGCCGGCGCTTCCTTGGCGCGGGCGCGCCGGCCCGCACCGTCGCCGACCGTATCGTTGACGCGCTCGCCGACGAACTCGAGCACCGCCTTGAGCTGCTGGGACTGGCGCTGGCGGCGGGTGCTCACGCCCGGGTCGTCGATCGCGCTGGCCTGTTCCAGCTCCTCGAGCTGTCGCTCGACGGCCCGGGAGCGCGCGGGGACGAGCCAGGCGGCGAGGCCGACGACGGCCGCGACCGCCACGCCGATCAGGAGCGGGATGAGCAGGGTCACGAGGGCGTCCTCAGATCTCGATGTCCACGATCTTCCGGATCCAGAGGTATCCGAGGACCTGGAGGATCACGGCGAACACGAGGAAGTACCGCGCGACCGGGTCGACGAACAGCGTCACCACGTACTCGCGGTTGATGAAGAACAGCGCCGAGCCGACCCCGATGGGCAGCAGCGAGAGCACGATGCCGCTGAACCGGCCCTGGGCCGTGTAGACGCGGATCTGGCGCTTGATCATGAAGCGTTCACGGATCACGTAGGCGATCTTGTCGAGCACTTCGGCCAGGTTGCCGCCCACTTCCCGCTGCACGAGGATCGCGGTCACCAGGATCCGGACGTCGGTGAGGGGCACGCGGTCGACGAGACCCATCAGGGCGTCGTCGAACGGCATGCCGAAGCGCTGTTCCTCGAAGACGCGGCGGAACTGACCGGCCAGGGGCTCCTGCCCCTCGTCGCCCACCATCTTGAGACCGGCCGACAGCGGGTGCCCGGCACGCATCGCGCGTCCGATGAGGTCGATCGCTTCGGGGAGCTGTTCCTCGAATGCGTCCAGCCGCTTCCGGGCGCGGTGCCGGACGTAGGCGTACGGGATCGATCCGGCGCCCACGGCGGCCCCGATGATGGCCGGCGCGATCGGGAAGACGAGCATCATCCCCAGCGCCGCCGAAGCGGCCAGGCCGAGCGACGTCACGAGGAAGCTCTGCGCGGTCCACGAGACCCCCGCGCGATCGAGCAGGCTGGCGAGCCCCCGCACGTGCGGCACCCGCAGGGCCATCGCTTCGATCCACCGCCCCGCCGCAGCGGGGTCCACGTCCCGGAGCAGCGCGGCGGACACCGACGACGTCGAGGTCGACAGCGCGTCGAGCTGCCGCACCACGACCCGGCGCTGGCGCATCCCCAGCGCCCATTCGATCACCAGGGCCGTGGCGATGGTGGCCAGCGCCACGGCGCCGAAGATCATCATCGTGGGCCCCCAGATCCCGGTCAGGGCGTCCATCAGCGGCGCCCCGATTCGGCCGGCGCCCCGGCGGCCAGCGGCGTGAACAGGCCGGCGGGCAGCTCGATGCCCCACGCCTGCAGGCGCTCGGTGAAGCGGGGCCGGATCCCGGTGGCCTTGAAGCGCCCCAGCACCCGGCCGTCCTCGGCGACGCCCTGGCGCTCGAAGGTGAAGATCTCCTGCATCGTGATCACGTCGCCCTCCATGCCCACCACTTCGTAGATCGACACGATCTTGCGGGAGCCGTCGGTGAGGCGGCTGACCTGCACGATGACGTCGATGGCGCTCGAGATCTGCTGGCGCACGCCCTTGTCGGGCAGATTGAGGTTCGCCATCGCGACCATCGTCTCGAGGCGGCTCAGGGCGTCGCGCGGCGCGTTGGCGTGCAGGGTGGTGAGCGAGCCGTCGTGGCCCGTGTTCATCGCCTGCAGCATGTCGATGGCCTCGGCGCCGCGGCACTCGCCCATCACGATGCGGTCGGGCCGCATGCGCAGCGAGTTCACCAGCAGCATCCGCTGCGGTACTTCGCCCTGGCCCTCGATGTTGGCGCTGCGCGTCTCGAGGCGCACCACGTGCGGCTGGCGCAGCTGCAGCTCGGCCGAGTCCTCGATCGTGACGATCCGCTCGTCCTCCGGAATGAATGAGGACAGGATGTTGAGCAGGGTGGTCTTCCCGGCGCCGGTGCCGCCCGAGATGAGCACGTTGAGCCGCGCCCGCACGATGCCGCTCAGGAGCTCGAGCATCGGCTTCGACACGCTGTTCTTGGCGATCAGGTCCTCGCCCGACAGGGCGTCGCGCTTGAACTTGCGGATCGAGAGGTGCGGCCCGTCGATGGCGAGCGGCGGGATGATCGCGTTGACGCGTGAGCCGTCGGGCAGGCGCGCGTCCACCATCGGCGACGAGTCGTCGATGCGGCGGCCCACGGCCGAGACAATGCGATCGATCACCTGGAGCAGGTGCTTGTCGTCCTGGAACCGCACGTCGGTGCGGACCAGCTTGCCGTGCCGCTCGACGTACACCTGGTCATAGGTGTTGACCAGGATGTCGGCGACGTCGGGATCCTGCATCAGGGGCTCGACCGGCCCGAGACCGAAGATCTCGTCCACCACCTGCCGCACCAGCAGCTCGCGCTCGCCCACGTTGAGCGGCAGCTGCTCCTGCGCCACCAGGTCCTGCACGACCTTGGCGATCGTCGCCACCACCTCGTCGCGCTCGAGCCGGTCGAGCGTCGACAGGTTGAGACGCTCGAGGATGCGGCGGTGCACACGGGTCTTGATCTGCGGCATCGATGCCGCCGCGGGCGCGGGCTCGCCGCCCGGGCCCGGCTGCTGCCAGGGCATCGACTTGCGCTTGCCGTCGCCGCCCGCGGGCGGCGTGGCGGCGGGACGGCGGGGGTCGGCACTCGGCGGAGTGAAGGCGCCCGTGGAACGGCGGCCGTCGGCGCTCATGACTTGCTCTCCTCGACGCGGCCGCGGAACCGCCCGATCAGATCACCGATCAGCCGGCTGCCGCTCAGCCGGCGCGCGCCGTTCGCCTTGGGCCGCAGACCCAGCAGGTCCACGCCCAGGGCCTGCAGGTCCTTCGCGTAGCGCGACTTCGGATTCTGGGCCACGGGGGTGGCCGAGTTGATCGAGTGGCTCACCGATTCGTAGTCGTTGCACAGCGTCCAGTGCACGTCGACCCCCACGGTGCGGCGTACGTCGTCGAGCGAGATGACGTCGCCCGCGTCGTAGCGATTGACCACCAGCCGCAGGCGGTCGGGGGTCTTCCCGAACACGCGGTCCAGCACGGGCTTGCAGCGCTGGAGGTTGCGCAGGGCCGGCACGCCCACCGTCGTCACCAGCAGCACCTGGTCGGCCTCCTCGAAGGCGGCGATGCTCTCGGGCGAGAACGACTTCGGGGTGTCCACCACCACGTAGTCGTAGTGGCGCTTGAGATAGCTCAGGATGGCGCGGATCAGGTCCGCGTCGATCGCGTTCGCGAGCTCGGGGTGGAACGGCGCCGCGAGCAGATGGACCCCGGATTCGTGCCGCTCGATGAACGACGACAGCAGCTCCGCGTCGATGCGGGCGAAGCCGTGTGCCACGTCCATCATCGAGAAGCGGGGCTTGAGCCCCAGGAGGACCGCGACCTCGCCCAGCTCGAGGTCCAGATCGACCAGCAGGGTGCGCTTGCCGGTGAGGCGGTGCAGCACAATCGCCAGGTTGGTGGCGACGGTGGTCGTGCCCGCGCCCCCCTTGGGGCTGAAGACCGCGTAGAGGCGGCCCGGCTCGCGGTTCGCGGGCGCCCAGCCGAGGCGGCGGGCGGCCCGGTCGAGCGCGGTGGTGATGTCGGCCTGGTCCGCGGGCTTGGGGAGGTACTCGACCACGCCGGCGCGCATCGCCTCGAG
>DASPFU010000136.1:0-4498 GCA_035620935.1 Gemmatimonadales bacterium | reverse complement strand
CCGCCCGTGGACCGACGGCGCGCACAAGACGTTCTCGTTCCGCGCGGACCCCGCCGTGGCGGCGGCGCTGGTGGCCGGCCGGGTCGCCTGCGCGGCGGTGGCGAACAATCACGTCGGAGACTTCGGCATGGACGGCCTGCGCGACACGCTGGCGGCCCTGGACCACGCCGGCATCGCGCACGCCGGCGCGGGCACCGACCTGGCGCGCGCCCGTGAGGCCGCCGTGCTGACCGCCGGCGACGCCCGCGTCGCCGTCGTGGCCTTCGCCGACGACCCCGCGGCGTGGAGCGCCACGGAGGCGTCCCCGGGGATCAACCACACGCCCGTATCGCTCGCGCCCGAGCACTTCGAGGCGGTGCGCCGCGCCCTCGAGGCGGCGCGGGCGCGCGCGGATGTCGTCGTGTTCTCGATGCACTGGGGCCCGAACATGCGCACCCGGCCCACGGCGCCCTTCCGGGAGTTCGCGCACGCGGTGCTCGACGCCGGCGCCAATGTGTTCTGGGGCCACGGCGCCCACCTGGTCCAGGGCGTGGAGCTGCGGGCCAGCCGGCTGATCCTGTACGACACGGGTGATCTGGTGGACGACTACGCCGTGGACCCGGGGCTGCGCAACGACCTGTCCGCCCTGTTCCTGGTCCGCGTGGCTCCCCCCGCGATCGAATCCGTCGAGGTCGTCCCGGTCCGGATCCGCGACTGCCGGGCGACGCTGGCGGGCGGACGCGATCGGGACTGGGTCGTCGAGCAGCTGGACTTCCGGTCCGCCGGGCTCGGGACGACCGTCACGACCGCCGCATGCGGGACGCACATCGTGTCCCCGGCCGAGCTCGAGCCCGCCGGGTCGCCGTGACACTCTCGCTGGTCGCGGGCACGGGCCATCCGCGGCTCGGCGCGGCCGTCGCCGAGGCGCTGGGGATCACGCCCGTCGCGTGCGCCGCGACCGCGTTCCCCGACGGCGAGCTCCACGTCGAGATCCGCGAGAGCGTGCGCGGGCACGACGTGTATCTGCTGCAGCCCGCCGGGCCGCCGGCGGAGCGGCACCTGCTCGAGCTCCTGCTCCTCGCCGACGCCTGCCGCCGTGCCGGGGCGGCGCGTGTGACCGCCGTGCTGCCGTACTTCCCGTACGCGCGCCAGGACCGCCGCGCCTCCGGTCGCGAGGCGATCGGCGCGCGCGTCGTTGCGGATCTCCTGGGGACGCAGGACCTGGCGCGCGTCGTCGCTGTGGACCTCCACTCGGCCGCCCTGGAGGGCTTTCTCACGCCGCCCTTGGAGCACCTGTCCGCGGTGTCCGTGCTCACGGCCGCGCTGGGGGACGACGTGCCGGAGCGGGCGGTCGTCGTCGCGCCGGACGCGGGCGCCGCCCATCTCGCCGAACGCTATGCGGAGGCGCTCCGCCTCCCCGTGGCGATCGTCCAGAAGACCAGGCTCAGCGGATCGGAAGTGGCGGTGCGCAGCGTCACCGGTGACGTGACGGGGCGAGCGCCCTTGATCGTGGACGACATGATCTCGACGGCCGGGACCGTCGCCGCCGCGGCCGCCGCGCTGCTGGCGGCGCGGTGCGAGCCGGCGATCACGGTGGTGGCGACCCACGGACTGTTCGTCGGACCCGCCCGCGAGCGCCTCGCCCCGTTGAACCTCCGCCGGCTGCTCGTCACGGACACCCTCCCCGCGCCCGAGCTCCCCGGCATCCCGGTGCGCGTGGTCAGCGTCGCGCCGCTCATCGCCGACGCCATCACCCGCCTCCACGCCGGCCGATCGCTCGGCGACCTCCTGGCCCACGACCCGACGCCGTAAAAGGATACGCGCATGCCTGCTGCCACGACCTTCGAGCCTCGGCTCCTGACTCTCCGGGACGCCTTGCGCGATCTGGTGCAGATCGTCCCGGGCGACCACCTGGTGGTCTCCTGCTACGTCCGCCTGGATCCCGATGATCGGGCGGCACAGCGGTATCTCCGCGAGGTGAAGCAGCTCGCCGCGGCGGTGCACGTGGACCCGGCCGTGCGGCGCGCGCCCCACGCGATGCGCCTCGCGCTGGTGCGCGACCTCGAACGCATCGAGGAGTTCCTCGCTCAGCCGCTCGGGCTCCCCCCGAGCCGCGGTCTCGCGCTGTTCGCCGGCGAGCCGCTGAGCCTGTTCGCCGTCGTGCCGCTGCCACGCGTGCACCGATCCCGCGTGAGCGTGAGCGGGGCGCCCGCCATCCGGGAGCTGGCCGCGCTGGCGGACGCGTTCGGGCGACTGATCGTCGTCGCGCTGGACCGCGCCCACGCGCGCTTCTTCGAGGTCACCGCCTTCGGCCCCGAGGAGCTGCCGTGTCTGGCCGATCCGAGCACCCGCGGCGGCCGGTTCCACAGCGATCGGGCGGACGCGCCGGGGTGGGGCGAGCGGGACTACCAACACCGCATCCAGGCCGAGCGCGAGCGGCACTACGATGCCGTGGCGCGGCACGTGCGCGGCCTCGATCGCGCGCGCGCGGTGCATGGGCTCGTGCTGGCCGGCCGCGACGAGGACACGGCGGCCCTGGTCCGGTTCCTCGAGCCTGCCCTCGCCCAGCGCGTCTGGCACACGGCCCGCATCAACCCGACCGCGGTCACGGCGGCGGAGATCCTCGACGCCGCCGGCGCGGCGCGTGACGCCCACGCCCGCGAGATCGACCGCGAGGCCGCCGCGCTCCTGGCGCAGGACCCGGCCACCGGCTGGGTCTCGATCGGTCTGCGCGAGACGCTGCGGGCGCTGGGCCGCGGTCAGGTGCGCACCCTGCTCGTGGGTGCGGAGGCCGCAGCGCCCGGCTATCGGTGCGCGCGCAGCGGGCTGCTCGCCCTGGACGCGGAGGAGTGCGGCGAGCCGGCCGAGGCGGTCGCCATGGCCGACGTGGTCGGCGGCGCCGTCGAGGAGGCCCTGCGGCAGGAGATCGAGGTGCGCACGCTGCGGGACCCGACGGTGGCCGCGATGGCTCAGGGCCTGTCGGCGGTGCTGCGATTCCGGTCGGCCGCGCCGGCGGCGGAGTAGGCCCCGTCAGGCCCGGCGGCTCACGGCGGGGCCGTGTCGCCGCTACGCGTGCACGTGCGGCTGCTGCTTCTCGAGCAGCCGGCCGATCGCGGTCGCTTCCCGACCCATCAGGTCCAGTACGTCGTCCAGCGTGAGGATCCCGGCCACGCGGTCGCCATCGCTGGTCACGATCAGGCGCCGCGTCCCGGCGGCTGCCATCCGGGCGAGCGCCTCCTCGACCGGGGTCTGGTCGTCCACCGTGTGCACGGGGGCCGACATGACCTGCGACACCAGCGCGACGTCGGGATCGCGCTTCTCCGCGACGCAGCGGACCGCGATGTCCCGGTCCGTGATCAGCCCGACCGCCCGAGCGCCCCGGCTCTCCTCCTTCAGGACCACCAGTGTGCCGACGCCGAACTCCGCCATGCGGCGCGCCGCCGCCCGGACGCTCTCGTCGGGCGAGGCGGTCGCCGTGATCCGGCTGCAAATCCGTCCCACTGCCATGGTTGCCTCCCGGTTGGTTCGCGTTTGCCCTGATAATCTGCCGAGGCCGCGATGAAAGGACCCTGAGAAGCGCCGGAAGCCCCGACGCAGCTTCACCCTGGATTCAGCGAGGGTTCATCCGCCATTGGGTACGTTGATTCGCGATCGAGAGCGTCACGGAGAGGCTCAGCGGACCGCGAGGTACAAGAGCCACGACCCGTGCTGACCTCGGACGCCGGCGGGAGGCATCCCGCCCGACGCCGGAGCGACGCTCCGGTGCGACGGCCCGCTGACTTCGGTCGGCGGGCCGTCCGTGTCCCTGGCGGGCTCGCCTACCGGCAGACGTCTTCACGTCAATCTCAGGACCCAATCGAGGGCAGGGACCCATCCCTTGCGGAGAACCGACCGGAGGCGGGGATGTCCACGTTCATCATGCTGACCAAGCTGTCGCCGGAAGCCGTGCGTTCCCAGCATTTCGTCGAGGTCCTCGAGGGCCGGGCGAAGCGGGCGGTGCAGCTCGAGTGTCCGGAGGTCGAGTGGGTCGCGAGCTACGCGACCCTGGGACCCTACGACTACCTCGACGTGTTCCGCGCGCCGGACGTGGCCACCGCGACCAAGGTGGCGGCGCTGGTCCGCATCGCCGGGCACGCCAGCACCGAGGTGTGGGCCGCCACCGAGTGGGACCGCTTCAGGCAGATGGTGGCGGGCCTGCCCGACGATGTCGGGATGGCCCTCGTCAGCCACTGACGCCCGCGATCGCAGGAGGAGCGCGCCATGCCGCACAAACACGTGTTGTTCCGCACCGCCGCCCGCGAGAAGGTCCTGCACGGCGCGACGGCACTCGCCGACGCGGTCCGCGTCACGCTGGGGCCGAAGTCCAAGTCGGTCCTGATCCAGAAGAAGTGGGGACACCCCCTGGTCTGCAACGACGGCGTGACCATCGCGAAGGACATGCGGCATGGAGCGGGCACTCCTCGTCGCCGTCGAGGCCGTGCGGGCGCAGTCGCGGCCCGTGCGGACGCGATCGCGGGCA
>DASPFU010000135.1:0-14066 GCA_035620935.1 Gemmatimonadales bacterium | reverse complement strand
AGATGAACTTCACCCCCTGGTCCGGATCGAACTTCTTTACGGCCTTCAACAGGCCTTCGTTGCCGATCGCCACCAGCTCCGACAAGTCGAGCCCGTGGCCCTGGTACTTCTTCACGTAGGAGATGACGAATCGGAGGTTCGCGGTCACCAGTCGCTCGGCGGCCTTCTCGTCGCCACGCCGCACCCGGCGCGCCAGGCGGCGCTCCTCCGCGGGGTCCTTGATCAGCGGCAGCTTCTGGATGTCCTGCAGATACTGGTCGAAAGCCCCGGATGGGATGGCCCGGAAGAATGCCTTGGCCTTGCCACCGTTCGACCGCGCCATGCGGGGGCTCCTCGCGTTGTCGGTTTGCGGGGATCGGGTGCTCTTGGCGAGCTGCCCAATTGGTCGACCAAAAGTCGAGGGAATATAGGAACCGACCACTGCAGGTGCAAATCCTGGCAGTTATCCACATCACAAATTATGAGGTCGTTGGACTTGCAGGGTTTGTCCACTATCCACATTTCTGTGGATAATCCGCTCCTCCGGACGCTGTGCAGACGTGGAAAAGCGGTCTCGGCTCCGGTCGACCGGCGCATTCAGCGTGTCGCGACGGCGGCCCATTCGGCCAGCACGTGACGCACCACGTCGGCCGCGATCTCGACGGTCCAACCGCGCGCGTCGTCGCCGTCCGCCGTGCCGATCGCCGCGAGCAGGGCGAAGCGCAGGCCACCGGCCCGGACTTTCTTGTCGGATCGCATCCGGTCGACGAGGTCGTCGACCCCGAGCGCCACGGGCGGCGTGGCCGGCAGACCGAACCGCGTCACGGCGGCGGTGATGCGGGCCGCGGTGCCGGGCTGGGTTCGGCGCGCCTGCTCGCCGAGACGGGCCTCGGCCACCATGCCCGCGGCGACGGCGGCGCCGTGCGGCAGCATGAAGCCCGCGGCCGCCTCCAGCGCGTGCCCGACCGTGTGTCCGAAATTGAGCACGGCGCGTCGGCCGGCCTCCCGCGGGTCCGCGGCGACGATGCCGGCCTTGATCGCGACCGAGCGCGCCACCACATGTTCCAGGGCGCGCGCGTCACGCGCGAGGATGGCGGCGGCGTGCTCCTCGAGGTATGCGAGGTATGCCGCATCCGCGATCACGCCGTGCTTCACCGCTTCCGCGAGGCCGTCGGCCAGCCCCGCCGCCGGCAGGGTGCGCAGGGTGTCGGTGTCCGCCACGACGAGGCGGGGCTGGTGGAACGCCCCCACCAGGTTCTTGCCCGCCGGCACGTCGACCGCGGCCTTGCCGCCCACCGCGGCGTCGATCATCGCGAGCGCGGACGTGGGCACCTGGACGAACGGGACCCCGCGCAGGTACGTCGCGGCGACGAAGCCGGCGAGGTCGCCGGTGATGCCGCCGCCCAGCGCCACGATCGCGCCGTCGCGGCCGATCCGCGCCGCGAGGAGCGCATCGGTCAGGTCGGCCCAGGTGGCGCGCGTCTTGTGTGATTCCCCGGCGGGGAACGTGAAGAGCCGCGTGTCGAGCCCGGCCGCCCCGAGCCGCGCGGTCACGGCATCGCCGTACAACGCGGCGACGGTCGAATCGGCCACGACGGCGTACCGGGCGGCGGGGCACGCGCTGCCGAGCCGCGCCGGCAGCTCCTCCAGCGCCCCGGACCCGATGACGACGTCGTAGGAGGCGTCCCGCCCGGCGGGCAGCGGGACGGAGACGATCACCACGTGACGTCGCGGACCCCGGCCCGGGCGTTGGTCGCGCGCGCGAGGACGAACAGCAGGTCGGAGAGGCGGTTGAGGTACTTCAGGATGTCGGTGGAGACGGTGGTCTCGTGGGCCAGCCGCACCACCGCGCGCTCCGCCCGACGGCACACCGTGCGTGCCAGATGAAACGCCGCCGCCTTGGGGGTGCCGCCCGGCAGGATGAAGTTGCGCAGCGGCTCGAGCGCCTCCTCGTGGGCGTCGATGGCGCGTTCCAGGGTGGCCACATGGGTCTCGCCCACGCGTGGACCGGAGAGCGCCTGCGCCAGCCTGGCCGGATCGGGGGTGGCGAGCTCCGATCCGACGGTGAACAGGTCGCGCTGGATCGACTCGAGGAGTTCGCGGTCGGCATCGGCGGGCGCGAGTGTCATGGCCATGCCGAGGGCGGCGTTGAGCTCGTCTACATCGCCGTAAGCGGCGACTCGGGGATCGTCCTTGGGCACCCGGCCGCCCGCGAACAGGCCGGTCTCGCCGGCGTCGCCCGTGCGGGTGTAGATCCTCACGCGGTGAACCTAGCGGCCGGTGCCGAGCCGCACCACCACCGAGTCGATCTGCGCCAGCACCAGGCGCTCGGGGATGGCCTGTCCGTTGACCATCACCGAGAAGGTGATCCGGCGGCCGTCCGGGCGCTCGATGTACCCCGTCAGTGTGTGCACCCGGGCGATCGAGCCGGTCTTCGCAGCGACGCGTCCCTCGAGCGGCGTGCCCACGAAGCGCCGCCGCAGCGATCCCCGGGCCCCCGAGCGGGGCAGCGCGGCGAGGAAGGGGCCGGCCTTCGGATGCCGGGCCATGAAGCGCAGCAGCGTGGTGAACCCGGCAGGGGTGAGGAGATTGGACGCCGACAGCCCGGAGCCGTCGTCGAGCGAGAACGCCGTCGAGTCGAGGCCCGCCGAGTCGATGAGGAAGCGGCGCTCGACCGCGAGTCCCTGGTCCCACGAGCCGGCGCCGCCGACCTCCCGGCCGAGTACCTTGAGCAGCATCTCGGCGAACAGGTTCTGGCTCGAGTTGAGGATCGGGAAGATCAGATCGGGGAGCGGGCGGCCGCGCGATTCGACCAGGGGCGAGCAGCAGCGTCCCGCGCGGAAGGCGAGGGAATCGGTGGTGCTGGCGGCGCCGCCTTCCACGGCCACGCCCCGGGCCCGCAGGGCGGCGGCGAGGGCGCGGGCCGCGAAGAGGTTGGGGTCGGGTACGGCGACGCTCTCGGTCCACGGCCGCCGGCCGAGGGCGGCGGTCCCCTCCGCCCACCAGTCCCACGTCCCCGGCCAGCGGAAGAACCCGTTGACCACGGACGAGCCCCCGTCCGCCGGGCCGGTGCGGGCCCGGTTCTCGAGCGTCCACAGGCCGGCGTCGGGCGACCCGGTGATCGTGGGCGGCGTGTCGAGCGTCGCGCCGGGGGTGATGCGGAAATCGATGCTGTTGTCGTTGTAGGCGAGGCCCGACACCGGCGCGGCGTACCACCACAGCGCGTCGAAGACGCTCCACTGCGGATGCACCAGCGTGGGCTCGAAGTACGATCCGTCGCCCACTACGCGGCCGGTGATGCGGCGCACCCCCCGGGCGAGCACCGAGTCGGCCAGCGCCGCGACGCGGGTGGCCGCCGAATCGCAGGCCCCTGCCGCCAGGGTATCGAGGCCGTAGCAGCGCGTGGAGAACGCCGGGTCGCCACGCCCGTACAGCACCAGGTCGCCCTCCAGCACGCCCTCACGCAGCGTGCCGAACACGTACACGCTGGTGCGCACGCGGTAGTCGGCCGGCAGCAACACGGCGGCCGCGGCGGACACGACCAGTTTCGTGTTGCTCGCCGGAACGAACCAGCGGTCGGCGTTGCGCGAGAACAGCACCCGGCCGCGGTCGTCCACGGCGTGGACGCCCCACGTCGCCCGGGCGAACGGCGGCGCGTCGAGCAGCGCGGCGACCCGCTGCTCGAGCGAGCCGCGGGACGGCGCCCCTTGGGCGGCGAGACCGGTGCTAATCGTGAGCGACGCGAGGATCAGCTTTCGCATAGAGCAGGTCGGCGATGAGGTTGACGAAGACGAACACGAGCGACAGGAAGAGCACCGCGCCCTGGATCGCGGGCAGGTCGCGCTTGGCGATCGCCGTGAGGACGTACCGCCCCACACCCGGCCAGGCGAAGATGGTCTCGGTCAGCAGACTGCCGGTGAGGTAGTTGCCCACGTCGAGCGCCAGCACCGTGATGATGGGGATGAGCGCGGTGCGCAGGGCGTGGCGCCAAACCACCGCCGCCTCGCCCAGCCCCTTGGCGCGCGCGGTGCGGACGAAGTCGCCCGCGAGCGCCTCGCGCATCGCGCCGCGGGTCATGCGCGCGAGGAACGCCACCGAGCGCATGCCCAGCGTGACCGCCGGCAGCACGAGGAACGCGAGCCCGCCCGCGCCCGAGGGCGGCAGCCAGCGCAGGGTCAGCGCGAACAGCAGGATGAGCAGCAATCCCACCCAGTAGACGGGGAACGACACGCCCAGGTACGACACCAGCATGGCCAGCCGGTCGACCCGGCCGCCCGGGCGGACCGCCGCCAGCACGCCTAGGCCGATCCCCGCCGTGACGGCGATCGCCATCGCGGCGAGCGCCAGGCGCACCGTGTGGGGGAACCGCTCGCGCAGGTCCTGCGCCACCGGGCGGCCAGTGACGAACGAGCGCCCCAGGTCGCCCCGCGCGACGTTCAGCAGGTAGTGACCGAACCGCACGTGGAGCGGCTCGTCGAGCCGCAGCTCGGCCCGCAGGCGGGCGATGGTCGCCGAGTCGGCGCGTTCGCCGACGATCTCCGCCACGGGGTCGCCGGGCACGACGTCGAGCAGGAGGAACGTCACCACCAGCACGCCGAACAGCGTCGGCACCAGCAGGGCGAGCCGGCGGGCGACCAGGTGGATCACGGCGCCCGGCGCACCCCGGTCCACCGCTGGCCGCTGAAGATCACGGGCAGCTCCCAGCCCTCGATGCCGGGCTGCACCGCCCAGAGATCCACCGGGAACCAGAGGTAGATCCAGGGCGCGTCCCGGTGCACCCGCTCGTCGATCGTCCGGTAGAGCGCGGTGCGGGCGGCGTCGTTGGTGGTACGGCGCGCGACGAGGAGCAGGGAATCGATCGCGGCGTCCGCGTAGAAGGCGTAGTTGCTGCCCGGGCCGGCGCTCCCCGAATGGAACAGGGGGAAGAGGAAGTTGTCCCCGTCGGGGTAGTCCGCCCACCAGTCGAGGATCGCCAGGTCAGCCTCTCCCTTGCGGGCCGCCTCGCGCTGAGCCGACGCGTCGCGCACCACGATCTCGAGCTGCACGCCCGCGCGGGCGAGGTCCGCCTGGATCGCCTGCGTCACCTGGGCGAACAGCGCGTTGGTGCTGTTGCGCCACAGCCTGAGCGTCAGCCCGTCCCCGTACCCCGCCTCCGCGAGGAGTCGGCGCGCCGCCTCCGGGTCGTGATCGTAGGCGGGTCGCGCCGTGTCGCCCCCGGCGAGCGAGGGCGGAACCGCCCCGCGGGCGCGCACCCCGCGGCCCTTCACCAGGGTGGCGAGGATCCCGCGGACGTCCACCGCGTGGTTCAGCGCGCGGCGCACGCGCGGGTCGCGCAAGGCCCCGCGGCGGGTGTTGAGCGCGACGTAGACCACCCGCAGGGCGGGCGACCGCACCAATCGGACCGATCCGTCGCGCTCCCACCGCTCCGTCTCTCCGAACGGGATCTCGGCGACGGACAGCCGCCCCGCCTCGAACTCGGCGGCGCGGGTGAGGTCCTCCGGGATGATGCGCACCGTCAGGCTCTCGGACTGCGGTGCGCCGCCCCAGTAGTCGGGGTTGCGGGCGAACGCGAGGTAGTCGTCGTGTTGCCAGGCCACGAACCGCCACGCGCCCGTTCCCACCGGCCGCGTTCCCAGGTCCGGCGGCGCGGGGACCGGTACGATGGCGGTCACCGGCATGGCGAGGAACTTGGGGAACACGGCGAGGGGCTCGACCAGCTCGAACGCGATCGCGGTGTCGCCGAGGACCTCGATCCCCGCGACGTCCGACGCGGTACCCGCCGCGAAGGCGTCCGCGCCACGGACGGGGAGCAGCGGCCAGGCGCGGCCGCCGCGCGTCGCCGGGTCGAGCACCCGCAGCAGGCTGGCGCGCACGTCCGCCGCGCCGAGCGGGCGGCCATCGTGGAACCGCACGCCCGGCCGCAGGTGGAACACGAAGCGCCGGCCATCGGGAGAGGGCGTCCAGCGGTCCGCCAGTCCGGGCCGCACCTCCCCGCGCGGATCGAACTGCGTGAGCCCGTCATAGATCAGCGTCACCATCTCCCCGGTGGGGACATCGGTCGAGAACGCGGGGTCGAGGGAGCGCGGGTCGTAGGTCTCGTAGTAGGTCAGGGTCCGGCTGGCGCCCGCATCCGGCCCGCACGCCGCGGCGACTGCCAGCAGGAGGAATGGGAGGTGGCGCCGTGGGTGCATGCCGAAACTGTCGAAAAGGTTGACGGTGGATCGGAAGTGTATCAAAATACGGAACTTAGACAATACCGTCAACGTGCGCGCCTGGTTCGTACTCGTTCTGCTGACCGTCGCGGTGTCCCTGCCGCGGCCCGCGGGCGCGCAGGTGCCACCGCAGCGGGTGGTCCGTCAGCTCGCCTTCCAGGGCAATCGGGCGCTCGACGATCTCACGCTGAAGTCGTTCATCGCGACGTCGCCGTCGAGCTGGGCGGCGCGGTCGTGGCTGACACGGTGGCTCGGGATCGGCGAGAAGCACTACCTCGACGAGACCGAGCTGCGCCGAGACGTGGTCCGCCTGATCCTCGTGTACCGGCAGGCCGGCTACATGGACGTGACGGTGGACACGCTCGTCCGGCGCGATGCCGAGAGCGCGTTCATCACGTTCGTGGTGTACGAAGGCGAACCGGTGCGGGTGCGGCGCATCGATCTCCTCGGCGTCGACACCCTGCTCGACGTGGCCCGGCTGCGCCGCGACCTCCCGCTCCAGGTGGGGGACCCGTTCAACCGGGCGCTGTTCCAGGCCTCGGCCGACACGATCACCGCCCTGCTGCGAAACCGCGGCCATCCCTACGCCGACGTGCTGCGGTCGTTCGACGCGGACGCGGTGTCACTCGTGGCCGAGGTCTCGTTCGAGGCGGTGCCCGGGCCGCGGATGCGGGTCGGTGAGGTCCGCGTGGAGGGGCTGGAGCGCGTGTCGCTCGGCACGGTGCGGCGGTTGACGCCGATGCGCCAAGGCCAGTGGTACTCCGACGCCGCGCTGACCCGAGCGCAGCGCGAGCTGTACGACCTGGGGGTGTTCCGCTACGTGGACGTGCAGCTGGTGGACACCGCCCCGCCCGACACGCCGGCGGACAGCGCCGTGTCGGTGCTCATCCGCCTGGCGGAAGGGAAACGGCACCGGGTGCGTGCGGGTGTCGGGTACGCCACGGAAGAGTGCCTGCGGGCCCAGGCGGGCTGGACGATGGGCAATTTCCTCGGGGGGGGGCGGACGCTGGATGTGAGCGCGCGGGCCGGGATGCTCGGCATCGGCTACCCCACCGGCGGGTGGGGGATCGGCAGCGGCCTGTGCCGGAGCCTGCTCGACGACTTCACGGCCGACACGATGACCTACTCGCTCGGCGCGTCGGTGCGCCAGGTCGGTTTCCCCGGGCTCTCGCACGCGACGAACATCGGACTGTTCACCGAGCGGCGGGCGGAGCCCCGGGCGTACGTGCGCGAGGCGACCGGCGTCAACCTCGGCGTCACGTTCAACGTGCGTACCCGCGGGCCGGTCGCCGTGAACTACAGCTACTCGCTCGGCAGCACCCAGGCGCCGGCCGGCGTGTACTGCAGCGTGTTCCAGGCGTGCACCGAGGAGGATCAGGCGTTCCTCGCTCAGGAGCGGCCGTTCGCGGGCATCGCGGTGACCGCCGTCCGGCGGCGGACGGATGCCGTGCTCGATCCCTCGACCGGCAGCTTCGCGAGCGCCACGTGGCTCACGTCCACGCCGGCGCTGGGCTCCGATCCGTTCTTCTCGTTCAACCGCGGCGAGGCCTCGTTCGCGAATTACTATCGGGTAGGCCGCCGCAGCGTCCTCGCCTGGCGGGTGTGGGGCGGCGCCATCTTCAAGCGGGTCGTGCGGACACAGTCCGACACCGCGCGCTACGTGCCGCCCGAGCATCGCTTCTACGCGGGCGGTCCGAACTCGGTGCGGGGCTTCTCACCGAACGAGCTGGGCCCCCTGGTCTACGTGACACGCGATACGACGTCGTTCGACTCGGCGGCGGCGGCCCGGGGCGACACGATCTACTCGGACGTGCGCGCGTCCCCGACGGGCGGGTCGTCGGCGCTGGTCGCCAATGTGGAGCTGCGCGTCCCGTCGCCGGTGTTCTCGTCCCGGATGCACCTGACGTTCTTCGTGGACGTGGGCCAGGTCTGGGACGAAGCGCAGGGACTGTACTTCTCGCTGGGTGACCTGCGGGTGACCCCCGGCATGGGCCTGCGGTTCGCCACGCCACTCGGTCCCGTGCGGATCGAAGCGGGCTACAACGGCTACGCGCGCGAGGTCGGACCGCTCTACTTCGAGACCGATTCCTCCATCGTGCGCATCCGCGAAGGCTACTCCACGCCCCGACCGACCTCCTTCCTCCGGCGGCTGACGCTCCAGTTCGCCGTGGGCCCGACGTTCTGATGGTGCGGCGCTCGCTGGGCGGCGCGCTCTGGGCCATCGTCGGGCTGCTGGCCTGCGGGCTCGGCGTGCACCGTGGGCTCACGGGGACGCCCGAGGGACGGGCGTTCCTCGCCGCCGCGGGGCGGGGGTTGCTCAATCGCGCGCTGGCCGGGCGGGTCGATGTCGCCGAGGTCGGTGGGACCCTCGTGACCGGCGTCTGGCTGCGGGACGTGCGCGTCTTCGACGCGGATGGCACGCCGATCGCCGTGGTGCCGCGCGTCGACGTCGCGTTCAACCCCTTCGATCTGTCGACGGGCCGCATCGTGATCGGGCCGGTGCGCCTCGAGCGGCCCGACGTCCAGGTGGTCCAGCACGCCAGCGGCCGACTGAACGTCGAGGAGCTGGTGCGGCCGCGCACGGGTCCGCCATCGACGGGTCCCCGGCCGCTGGTGCAGTTCCGCGACGTGACCGTCGTCGGCGGGACGGTGGTCGTGGCGCTGCTCGACCGTCCCACCCCCGACGATACGGCGCACGAGACCGAGCGCCATCCGGTGGACGGCCGGCGGCGGGTGCGCCGGTTCACGGGGCTCGACGCGCGGCTCGCTTCGCTGCGGGTGTCCTCGCCGCGCGAGCGGGGGATCCGGGCCAACATCACGAACCTCGCGCTCACCGCGTCCGATCCCCCGATCACCGTCCACGAGCTTCGCGGACGGGTCACCGTGGTCGGGGACTCCGTCGTGGTCGGCCTGGGGCACGTGTCGCTCCCCGCCAGCGCGTTCGCACTCGCCGGCAGCGTGACCTGGCCGCGCGACACCGTGCTGTTCGATCTCGACGCCACGGCCGACTCGGTCGCGTTGACCGATCTGCGGTTCATCGATCCGCGCTTCGCGGCGGGCGCGCAGTTCCGCGGGGCGGCGCGGGTGCGGTCCCGTTCGGGCCGGGACATGGCGGTCACGCTCAATCCCCTCGACCTGCGCCACGCCGGCGGGCGGGTGCGTGGTCGGCTCGCCGTGGTGTCCCGCGCGGGGACGGGCCTCGCCGTCATCGAGGGCGCGGACCTGGACGCCGAGCGGTTCGACCTCGAGTTCGCCCGTCCCTTCCTCGATACGCTCCCCTTCGCCGGCCGGGTATCGGGGCACGGCGTGGCCGTCGGCGCCATCGAGGCGCTGGCGCTCGATCTCGACATGGTGTTCCTCGACTCGCTCGTCGCCGGGTGGCCCGCGACGCACATCCGCGGCAACGGCGAGATCGCCGTCGGCGTCGGGGACGAAGGTGGGCTGGCGTTCCGTGATTTCGAGCTGGTCGAGGCGACGGTGGACCTCGGCACCGCGCGACGGCTGGTCCCGGCGGTGTCGCTCAACGGCGTCGTGGACGCCACGGGCACCCTCAACGGCACGCCGGTCGATGCGGAGTTCGTCGGGACCCTGCGGCACCGGGACGGGGAGCGCCCGGCGAGCGAAGCGCGGGGCCGGTTCCGGGTGGACGCCCGGCGGGACACCGTGGTCCTCGACGTCGACGCCGCCGTGGCACCCCTCGCCCTCGCCGGCCTCCAGGGATCGTACCCGGGCCTGCGTCTCGACGCCGAGCTGGCGGGCACGGTGCGGCTCTCGGGCCCGATGGACTCGCTCGCCACGCACGTCGAGGTGACCGCGGCGCGCAATGGCGGCACGGTGCGCGGCGAAGGTCTGCTCGTCCTCCTCGCGAACCAGCGGGGGGCGCGGGACCTGATGGTGCGGGCGACGGATCTCGACCTGTCGCGGTGGACGCCCGGGGCGCCGGACTCACGCCTCACGTTCGACGCGCGGCTCGACCTCGCCGCGGACTCGACCGCCGTGCGGGACGGCCAGGTGGCGCTCGCGCTCGGCCCATCGTCATTCGTCGGCTCGCCGCTCGACAGCGCCGTGGCGCGCCTGCGGGTCGTCGACCGGCGGCTCGTGGTGGACACGCTGTCGGTGACCCAGCCCGGGCTCAGGACCTGGGCGCGCGGCGACCTGGGGCTCGCCGCCCCTGCCGGCGGGGAGCTCCAGCTGACGCTCGAGGCGGACAGCCTGGGCCCGCTGGACTCGCTCGTGCTGTGGGCGGCCCACCGGCTCGGCGTCACGCCCGACACCGGTGCATCGCTGCACGGCGCCGCCAGGGCGACGCTGACACTCGGCGGCGCACTCGACTCGCTCGCCGTGAGTGCCCGGGGAGAGGCAACCGAGGTGCGGTGGCGCAGCTGGTACGTGCGCGCGGCCTCCGGCTCATTCTCGCTCGAGCGGTCGTCCGCCCCGCGGTTCACGTTCGCCGGCGCCGTGGATTCCGTGGGCATGGGGCGGTTCGGTTTCGGGGGAGTGTCATGGAACGCCGCGGGCCGCACCGATTCCCTCACGTGGTTCGCCCGGTCGCGCGTGGGCGAGCTCGGCGCGTTCCTGGGCGGCGGCCGCGCGGTCCGGGATTCGAGCATGACCCGCATCGCGGTGGACAGCCTGGCGGTCCTGGCGGCCGGCACGGTCTGGGTGCTCGACCAGCCCGCGGAGGCGGCCGTGTCGGACTCGACCGCCAGCGTGACCCTGGCCGCGTTCCGTGAAGCGGCGGGGGACGGTCGGGTGCGACTGTCCGGGCTCCTCCCCGTCACCGGGCCGGCGGACGCCCGTCTCGAGGTCTCGGGAGTACCGCTCGCGGGCGTGGTCGGGCTGCTGCAGTTCGACACCACCGGCGTCGGCGGCGCGCTCGACGGGACGTTGACCCTCAGCGGCACGCGGCGCGCCCCGGTGCTGGAGGGCGGGCTCACCCTCCGCGATGGGTCGTTCGGAGAGTTCGAGGCGCCGCTCGTGGAGGCGCGCACCTCCTACCGCGACCGGCGCCTGGAGATCGGCGGGGCGGTGCAGCGTGAGGGCGTCCGCCTGCTCGAGGTGACCGCGCAGCTGCCGCTGGATCTCGCCATCGGGTCGGTCGAGCGACGGCGGCTCCCCGAGCCGCTCGCGATCCGCATCACCGCCGACGACGTGGACCTCGCCGCGGCCGCCGTGCTGACGCAGACGCTGGAGGACCTGCAGGGTGTGGTGTCGGCCGACATCCGCGTCGGTGGCAAGTGGGACCGCCCGGAGCTGTCGGGGGGCCTCGACATCCGGGGCGCGGCGGCGCGCATTCCGGCCATGAACGTCCGCTACCACGACATCCTCGGCCGCTTCACGCTGCGCGGGGACACGGTGCTGTTCGACACGCTGAGCGCGAGGAGCGGCGCCGGGTCCGCGGTGGTGCGGGGCCACCTCCGGCTCGTGGACCTGACGCGACCGGTGCTCGCCCTGTCGATCACGGCGAACCGGTTCTCCGCCGTGGACCTGCGCAACCAGCTCAGCGCCACCATGAGCGGGCGCCTGCGGCTCGACGGGCCGGTCTACGGCGCGTCCCTGTCGGGCCAGGGGACGGTGACCGAGGGGGTGTGGTACTTCCGCGACGCGGTCGCCAAGCGGGTGGTCAACCTCGACGAACCCTGGGTGCGGGCGCTGATCGACACCACGCTGCTGGACGATGGGCGCCTCCGCTCGAGCTTCCGCAGCCGGTTCCTGGACAGCCTGCGGATCCGCGGGCTGGAGCTCGTGATGGGGGAATCCGTCTGGCTCCGGTCGACCGAGGCCAACATCCAGCTGACCGACACCATCACGGTGGACAAGGAAAAGCAGAACTACCGCCTGCGCGGCACGCTGCGGGCGGAGCGGGGCACCTATCGTCTCATCGTGGGGCCCGTGACCCGCGAGTTCACGGTGACGGAGGGGACGGTGCGGTATTTCGGGACGCCGGACCTGGATGCCGGCCTCGACATCGAGGCCCGTCATGTCGTGAACCCCGTGCCGTTGCCGGGTCGCGAGACGGCCGAGCAGGTGACGGTACTGGCCCACATCGGCGGGACGCTGCTCGTGCCGCGGCTCACCCTCCGGGCGGAGGAGCGCGCCATGCCGCAGGCCGAGGTCATCTCGTACCTGATGTTCGGCGTCCCCAGCGTGGGCTCCGCGACCGAGGGCGGGGCAGGTTCGACCCAGCGGTACCTGGTGCAGAGCGCGGCCTCGAGCCTCGTGTCGGGCGAGCTGTCGCGCGTGCTGATCTCCGACCTGGGCGTGCCGCTCGACTACGTGGAGATCCGCCCCGGCTCTCCCGAGGACCCCATGTCCGGTGCGCTGTTCGCGGCCGGGTGGCAGATCGGGCCCAAGACGTTCCTCATGCTCAACGCGGGCTTCTGCCAGGGCCGGCCGGTCTCACTCTCGAACACCTTCGGGGCGAGCATGCAGTACCGCTTCGATCGCTCGTGGCGGGCGGAGGCGAGCTTCGAACCCCTCCGCACCTGCGCGGCTCCCGCGGTCGAGGCGCAGACCCAGAGCGTGGTGCGTCAGCTGGGTCTCGACCTCCTGTGGGAGAAGCGGTTCTGACGTGACCCGCGCCCTCGTGATCACCAATCCCGTGGCCGCTCGCATCGAGGGGGGCGCCGTCGGCGCGGTGCTCGCGGAGCTGCGAGCGGGCGGCTGGCACGCCGATGTGCTGGCGACCCATGGTCCCGGCGATGCCCGGCGCTTCGCCGAGGAAGCGGTGACCGCGGGGTACGACGTGCTCGTCAGCTACGGGGGCGACGGGACCGCGATGCAGATCGCGGCCGCCCTGGTCGGCACCGGGATCCCGCTCGGCCTCGTCCCCGGGGGCACGGGCAACCTGCTGGCGGGCAATCTGCGACTGCCGCGCCGGCCCGATGCGGCGGCTCGGGCGATCGTGCGGGGGCGCCCGCGCCCCGTGGACCTGGGTGCGGTCGAGCGGGCGGACGGGACGCACTACTTCGCCGTGGCGTGCGGCGCCGGGTTCGATGCGGAGCTGATGGCCGGCACGGCGGCGGCGGCCAAGCAGCGCTGGAAGATGGCGGCCTACGTCGGGCGCGCGCTCACCGTGCTGCCCGCGGTCCGGTCGGTCGTCCACCGCGTGGTGGTGGACGGCCAGGCCCACGAGGTCCCGGCGGCGATGGTGCTGGTGGCGAACTGCGGTGAGCTGATGCCCCCGTTCCTGCGGCTCGGCCGCGCGGTGGTGCCGGACGACGGGTGGTTCGATGTCATCGCGCTGCGGGCCGACGGCGTGGTGGGGAGCGTCGCGGCCTTCCTCGAGCTGCTGCGGGGCATCGAGACCGGCAGCACCCGCCTGTGGGTGGCTCGGGGTCGCGTCGTCGAGATCGCGACCCTCGAGCCCCCCGTCCGCCCCGTGGAGCTGGACGGGGACGCGGCCGGTGAGACGCCGGTGACGGCGCGGCTGCTGCCCCACGCGCTGCAGGTGATGGCGGCCGGGCGGCCCGCGCCGTGAGGCACGCCCATGCCTGACACCGTGCTCCTGATCGACCGCGAGGAGGCGGTGCGCCGCACCCTGGGTGACGCGCTCGAGCGCGCGGGGTTCGAGGTGCACCGGGAGGCGGCCGTGGCGGGCGGGGTGGACGCCGCGGTGCGTCTCGGCCCGGACGTCGTGCTCGTGGACATCGGGTTGCCGGAAGCCGCGGCGCCCGGATTGATCGCCGACCTCCAGTCACGCGGTGCGGCCGTGGTGGCGCTGGCCGCCGCGCGCGACCTCGAGACCGCGTTCCGCGCGGTTCAGTTGGGCGCCGAGAGCGTGGTCGCGCGCGACGCCGAGCCATCGCACATCGTGGCCGCGGCGGCCCGCGCGGCCGAGAAGACCCGGCTGGTGCGGCAGGTGTCGCACCTGCG
>DASPFU010000134.1:0-2960 GCA_035620935.1 Gemmatimonadales bacterium | reverse complement strand
CGCCGGCCAGTTCAACCGCATCATCGATCTCGCGGTGATCCTGGTCGTGATCCCGTACATCTACGCGTCGGTGGCGGTGGTCAAGGTCGTCTTCGACCATCAGCTCCCGCGGCGGACGTTCCTCCTGTACAAGTGGATCGCGATCGCCGCGGTCATCTACTGTCTGTGGACGGTGCTGGGCGGCGATCCCAGCACCGTGGTGCACGCCATGATCGCGTTGCTGCTGAGCGTGCCCCTCTATCCGTTCTTCATCCGGTCGATGGAGGCGGCGGCGAAGCGGAAGCGGGAACCGGCGTCCTGACCGCGGCTCAGTACAGCCACTGCAGCCGTACCAGGGCGATCGTGGTCTGGCCGTCGGTGCCGCCGCGCGCCAGGTCCGCGACGCCGAGCCCCACCCCGGCCTTCCAGTGCAGCGTCGCCCACCAGTTGACGCCGAGATACCACTTGTCCAGCGCGCCGCCGTCCACCGTCGGGTCGGTGGCGTCGACTCGGGCGAAGCGGGCGACGAGCTCCCACGCGCCGAGTCGTCCCGCCGGGACGGGGTTCCGGCCGCCGCCCAGGGCCCGCTCGTAGACCCGGTGTTCCCCGGTGAGGATCCAGGAGGCGGTGACGTAGGACCCGTAGAACTGGAGATCGCGTCCCTCCGCTCCCACCACGGAGGCCCGCACCCACTCGGTCAGCAGCGACCACTGGCGCCACGCCCCCAGCAGATCGAACCCGACCTCGACGGCGTGGGACGCCGGGATGTCGCCGGTATCGACGTAGTAATCCGCCACGTTGGACTCGGGCCGGCCGCGGAACCGGAGCACGCCCTGCTCGGCCTCGGTGTAGCGCCAGCCCAGCCCGACGTGGACGTAGGCGCGGCCGTCGACGGAGGCGAGCGGCAGGCCGGTGACCCGCACGACGTAGTCGTTGCCGGCGGCGGCGGCGGACGTGCCGGCGACCAGCCAGTCGTTGAACCACCCGGCCCACCAGGTGATCCGGTCCCGCGCGGCCCGGCCGGAGAGCCGCACGCCGACATCGCGCGACAGGAAGAACGGGGACAGGATGCGCTCCTGCTGCGGCAGCAGCGCGGCGAGCGCGACCATCTCGTAGACGAACGGCTGTTTCTGCCTGCCGATCGACAACTTCGTGCGGTCGCCGAGCGGGACCCCGACGGTGAGATCGAGCAGCTCGTAGCGGACGTCCTCCCGGCGCTTCGGCTCGACGTAGTCGAACACGGCGAACAGCTCCACGCGCGGCCGCACCTTGAGCCGGGCGGCGACCCCGAAGCGCGCCGCACGCAGGTCGGCCTGGTCGGCCTGCGCGCCCACCTGTGCGACGCTCGCGTCGTCCTGGGAGAACCACGAATAGTCCGCGAGCACGCCGACGATCGGCCGGATCCACACGTGGCGGCCGTCGTACACCAGCGCGTCCGGCGCGAGGTCGGGCAGGAGATAGCGCGGAGGGGTGCTGTCGCTCCTCGGGCCCGCCGCCCGAGCCGCGCCCTGCGCCGTCGCCGCGGGGGCACCGCCCGCCCAGCCCAGCAATAGCGCGACGACGCCCAGGGTCGCGGACGCTCGCAGACGCCCTTACCCCGCCGCGCGGGTCAGCAGGGCCAACCGCACCGCCAGCTCCTCGTGGTCCAGCTCCGAGAGGCCGGGCTCGATGGACTCGAGCAGCCGGGAGAGCGCCGCCGTGGCGAACGAATAGCCCTGCCGCACGGGCGCGCCCGCCGGGGGCAGGCCGGTGCGGCGTCGCACCTGCATGTTCACCAGGCGCCGATCGACAGCCAGCGAGGGGAAGCGCTGCTCCACGTCCGCGGCGAGGTTCCGCACGTTGGCGCCGAAGCTGGACGACTGCCGCGCCCCCATCCCCTCGAACGTGGTGACGCCCTGCACGATGGTCCAGCGCGGGGCGGCGATCCCGGTCAGGGCGTACAGGTCGAGCGACGCCGGCGGGAGGAGGTCCCGGGCCTGGCCGGGACGGGGCGTGAACACCACGGCGAGACCGGGGGTGTCGTACTCGAGGAGCACTTCTTCCTCCGCGTGCAGCAGCAGCCCGCCCGCCTCGAAGCTGAACGTCGACACCGGATTGGGGGGCGCGATGGCGCCGAGCGCGGCGCCGGGGACCAGCACCACGCTCAGCCCCGCCTGGCGCAGGGTGGCCGCGGCGGCCTCGGCCGCCCGGGCGTCCTCGTCCGCGAGCCAGATCTCCGGGACGCCGTAGCTGGCCTTGAGCCGGACGTCCACGGCCACGAGCCCGAGCACGGAGCCGGCCCGTTTGAAGTCCACCTCGCCGTGAGGCGGGTGGGAGAGCACCAATGTGGGGGGTGACACGGCGACTAAGGTAGGGCGGGCTCCGGTGATGCACAACAACAACGAAGCCCGCCCCGGCAAGCCGGAGCGGGCTTCGTCAAGAGTGCTGGCGACGGCCTACTCTCCCACCCCCTCTCGAGGGCAGTACCATCGGCGCTGACGGGCTTAACGACCGTGTTCGGGATGGGAACGGGTGTGGCCCCGTCGCGCGAGTCGCCAGCGAAGACCTTCGAGTGGTGGTGTGTGCAGCGGAGGCGATCACGTCGTCGTCGAAGAGATCAAGCCTCACGGGCAATTAGTACGGCTCGGCTGAAGCGCTCGCGCGCCTTACACCTGCCGCCTATCAACCTGGTAGTCTCCCAGGGCCCTTCAGGAGCCTTGCGGCTCGGGAGTGTTCATCTTGGGGAGGGTTTCCCACTTAGATGCATTCAGCGGTTATCCCCGCGCGACATCGCTAACCGGCGTTGCCCCTGGCGGGACAGCCGGGACACGGGAGGTCGCTTCGTCCGGGTCCTCTCGTACTACGGACGACACCCCTCAACACTCCAACGCCCACACCGGATACAGACCGAACTGTCTCACGACGTTCTGAACCCAGCTCATGTGCCACTTTAACCGGCGAACAGCCGGACCCTTGGGACCTTCTCCAGCCCCAGGATGTGA
>DASPFU010000133.1:0-4809 GCA_035620935.1 Gemmatimonadales bacterium | reverse complement strand
AGCGCGGTCGGCACCGCAGCGGCCGCTCGGCTGGCGGAGCTCGTCGCCCGGCCGCTACCCGACAGCGGCCGGGCGCGCCGGGACCAGCTGGCGGCGAGCTGCGCCCTCGCGGTGTGGCGGCTGGCGCAGGGCGATCTGGCGGGCGCAGCGGGCGCGCCCGCGCGGTTACGCTCGTTCACCGCGACGCCGGGCGATCACCCGCGCCTGCAGCGCAACGCCGAGCTGTGCGCCGACGTCGTCGAGGCGGGCGCGGCCACCCTCGGCCGGCGCCCGGAGGCGCGACGTCTGGTCGAGCAGGTGGATTCGGTGATGCGCCGCGGCCCGCGCACCACCGAGGACGCGTGGCTGCCGGGTTTTGAGAATCTGCTGCTCGGCCGGCTGTTCGCGACGCTCGGCGATCCCGCCCGCGGGCTCGCCGCGGTGCGCCGCGGCGGCGCCTTCGATCAGGACTGGATCCTCTCGGCCTACTTGCGCGAGCGGGGCCGGCTCGCGGCGCTCGCCGGCGAGCGCGACGCGGCGATCCGCGACTACAGCCGCTACCTCGAGCTGCGTGCCGATCCCGAGCCGGCGGTCAAGCCAATCGTGGACGAGGTGCGGGCGGAGCTGGCGAGACTGTTGGCTGAGAACTGATATCTGTAGGCTGTGGGCTGTAGGCTGTGGGCTGTACAGCCCGCAGCTAGCAGCCTACAGCTATCAGAATCCGTGCTCGAAACTCAGATACACGACGAGTGCGTCACCGCTTCCCGACGTCATCTCGAACGCGTACCCCACCCCCGGCACCACCTGAAGTCCGTTGCGGAAGTCGTGCGCCCACCGCACGCCGGGCATCACGAGGAACAGCTCGGTGCCGCGTACGGTGTCGGGGCCGACGACCTCTTCGGCGCGCGCCCACGATGCCTCGAGCATCACGTTGAACCGGGACCGCGCGAGCCAGATCGCGCTGGCGCCGAGGTTGTACGCGCGCAGCGTGGCGCGCTCTCCCAGCTCGTTGCTCGCCCGCGGCAGCACGGTCGCCCCGGCGTTCCAGTGCGTCACCACGGCGTCGCCCAGCCGCACCGAGACCGGCAGGTTGACCTGCACGCCCCACGCATCGGTACCCGAGCCGTCGGCCGCCCGCCCGGTGGGGAGGAGCAGGGAGAGTCGCGGCGCGGCGGCCACGGCGCCCTCCGGCCCCATCAGCTGGTAGCGGTAGTTGACGAACAGGTCGCCCACGCGGGCGTCGCCGTCGGCATCGCTCACGAACGGCACCGTGAATCCGAGCTGGTGGCGCGGCGAGAAGAACGGCCACTCCTGCGTGAACGTGAACAGCCACGCCCCGTCCCGCGCACGCAGCAGCGCGTTGATGTGCTGCACCACGCCGCGGTCCTGGTTGTACGCCTCTTCCACCAGGAAGGAATTGTCCGCGATGGGCTCTGCCTGGGCCGCCAATCGGGCCGTACCAGGCAACAGCGCCAGCGCCAGGAGCGCCCCGCGCATTCCGCGTTCCACATTCCGCATTCCGCATTGGATCATGCCGCCACCATCAGTCCCGTCACGTACATCACCGCGAGACCCGCGGCGACACCGAGTGCGTTGAGCGGCGTCCACACCGGTTGTGACTCGCGCGCGATCGCCCGGTAGAGCACGCCCACCACCTGGAGGATCGCCCCACAACCCACGCCGAGGGCGACCGTCGCGAGCACCGGCGAATACGCGAGTCCACCCAGCCAGGCGCCGACGATGGTCGGTGCGCCGGCGATCAGGCCCGCCAGGGCGAGCGTGCGGAGCGTCGGCTGGTCCTTGGCGATCGGCGCCACGATGCCCAAACCCTCGGTGGTGTTGTGCACCATGAACCCGACGATCAGGAAGGACCCGAGACTCACAGCGCCCTGCGCATAGGCCGCGCCGATGGCGAGCCCTTCGCCGAGGTTGTGGAGCCCGATGCCGAGGGCGATGAGGAAGGCGAGGCGGAGCCGATCAGCCGGACCTCCGGCCCCCGGCTGCCGCTTCGCCGTCCCCCCGAAGGCCTGCAGCCCCAGCCACGTCCCCAGCACCGTCAGCGCCACGATCCCCGTCCCCTGGAACGCACCGGCTACCGCGTCGGCGGTCTCGAGCGCCTCGACCAGGGCCTCGAACGCGAGGAACACCAGCAGGCCGGCGGTGAGCGCCAGGGCGAAGTGGATCCAGCGCGGCTCGAGCCGCTTCAGGAACGGCAGCCACAGGAGGCCGATCGCGACCGGCAGGACCCCGACGTACACGCCCACGAGCGTGAAGCCCAGGAAGTAGCGGGCGTCGGCGGCTGGCGTGGAGGCCGCGACCGGGATCTCGTGGTCGAACGTGATGCCGTTCGAGGTCACGAGGCTCAGGTGCACGGGCTCCGCTTCGACCCAGGGATACGGGATCTCGACCGTGGCGCGGCCGAGCCGCGGGATCTCGCGCGCGGGGGTCACGGTGTGCGCCCAGAACGCCTCGTCCACGATCACCTGGCTCAGGGTCACGGGATCGGGGCCGCCGTTCACCACGGTCACGGTGATCCGGCCCGGGGCGAGGCGCACGTAGTCGACGGTCAGCTCCTCGACCGGGGGCAGCCCGCGCGCCAGCGAGCGCAGCGTATCGCCGCGCAGCACGAGGAAGGACAGCAGGCCGAGCAGGACGAGCGGCAGGCCGAACCACAGCAGCTTGCGTGACATCAGTCGACCGCCTCAACGCCGTCCTGCACGTCGAGCATCCCCATCCAGCCCAGCTCGGTGAACTCGGACTGGTGGGCGTGGAACATGAAGCGGCCCGGCTTCGTGTAGGTGAACTCGACGATGTGCCGCTCCCCCTGCCCCATCGAGACCGTGTCGGTGAACTCGTCGGGAACGAGCCTGGTGCCGGTGCGATACACGTGGAAGAAGTTGCCGTGCAGGTGCAGCGAATTGAGCAGGTCGAACTCGAGCACGTTCACGAGGTACACCCGCACCAGCTCGTTGGTACGGATCGGGATCGGGTGGGCCTGGTAGGCGAACGGCACCGTGTTCACGGCGTAGATCTCGTTCTTGCCGTCGAAGTTGACGTCGAACCCGTTCATCACCATCACCAGCTCGCGGGCGGGCGGACGCGGCGTTCGGGGATCGATGATGAACGCGCCGTAGAGACCCTTCGCGATGTGCTTCTTGATCGGGATGGTATGGCAATGGTACAGGTGCAGGCCGAACGGGTCGGCGTCGAACTCGTAGGTGTAGGCGCCGCCGGGCTGGATCACCTCGAACACGCCGTCCATGTCCGCGGCGTGCACCCCGTGGAAGTGGATGGTATGGGGGTGGGTGCCGCCGTTCACGAACTTGACGCGCACCAGGTCACCCTCGGTGGCGCGGAGCGTGGGGCCCGGGACCTGGCCGTTGTACGTCCAGGCGGGATAGAACACGCCGGGCATCACCTCGAGGTTGCGGTCGGAGGCGACGACGTGAAACTCGCGCACGGTGCGCCCGTCGGCGCGGCGCGTCACGGTGCCGTAGTCGAAGTCGGTGAGGAAGGCGAGCGGGTCGAGGCCGGCACCCGCGGGGACGCCGCCCGTCATCACGGCGTGGGGATCGGTCGCGTGGGCCATGGCCGGCGGAGCGGCTTCGCCGGCGGCGGCCACCCGGCCGAGCGGGCCAGCCGCGGCGACACCAGCCGCGCCGAGCAGCCCGCGCTTCAGCGCGTCACGGCGGGAGAGGGTCATCGGCCCTCCTCCGGGAGCAACGGCTCGCAGCGCAGCGTGGCGGCCAGCTCGTGGCCGATGATGCGCGCCACCCCGGCGAGGTCGACGATGGTCGGACCGTTGAACGGCTGGCGGCCGGTGACCCGCAGCCGCACGCCGGGGGTCAGCCCCTGCTCGGCGAGGTAGCGCAGCACCGCGGCATCGTCGTCGTTCACCTGGCGCAGCACCACGTCGCTGCCCACGGGGGCGTCCGCGAGCGACGCCAGCTCCGTCTCGTCGATGTCCCCTTCGGCCGTCGGGATCGGAGCGCCGTGCGGGTCGTACGACGGGTCACCCAGGGCGCGGGCCATCCGCGCGATCAGCTCGTCGGACACCGCGTGCTCGAGGCGCTCGGCCTCGTCGTGCACGTTGTCCCAGTCGTAGGCGAGGAACCGCGCGAGGTACACCTCGAGGATGCGGTGCCGCCGGATGGTGCGCAGGGCCGCGCGCCGCCCCTGGTTGGTGAGCTGCACGCCGCGATACGGCACGTGCTCGATCAGCCCGGCCTCGGACAGGCGCTTGACCATGCCGCTCACCGACGGCGGGGCCACCGCCAGGATCTCGGCGATGTCGCGCGTCGTGGCGAAGCCGCCCTGGCTCGAGAGCCGGTAAATGGTCTTGAGGTAGTCCTCCACCGAGCGGGTCAACCCGCCGGGCTCCTGCCGCATCGTGGCTGCGCTCACCTGACGTCCGTCCGGATATGGGAGTGGGATGTGGCAGCTCGTGATCTCGTACCTGACTGTCGGACAACGACTTCGCCAGGTGTTAGCATAAACTAATTATCAAATGAAGTCAAGCGAAACTGTGGATTAACTAAGGCTATGTCGCCGGCCCACTTGGGTCGACCAGGTCGAGGAAGGGAGTGACAATCCGCTCGGTCATGCCCCAGATGACCCGTTCACCGAGCGCATACGCCGGGAAGGTCCGCTCCTCGCCGCGCAGCACCAGGGTGACCTCCCGGCGCGTGGGGGCCGAGCGCAGCACCGCGAGCGGCACCCAGAACGCGGCGGTGACCTCCTCGCTCAGCACGAGCGCGGGAGCCGGCTCCAGGGCGAAGACGAACGGCCGCACCACGACCGGCGGCAGGTGCGGCGTGCGCGGATAGAGGT
>DASPFU010000132.1:0-8896 GCA_035620935.1 Gemmatimonadales bacterium | reverse complement strand
TGGGGGGGGGGGGGGTATGTGGGACGCTCCAGTGCGAAGCGGGCGCCCGATCCGGAGCGGAGCGTCCCACACCCCACCCCCCCCGAAGTGAAGCTGTCGAACCTCGAGAAAGTGTTCTGGCCCGAGGAGCAGTACACGAAGGGCGACCTGATCGCGTACTACCGCGCCATCGCGCCGTGGATGCTGCCGTACCTCCGTGGGCGGCCGCTGGTACTGACGCGGTTCCCCGACGGCATCACCGGCAAGTCCTTCTTTCAGAAGGACGCGCCGGGGTACGCCCAGCAGTTCGTGCGCACCGTCACCATCTGGAGCGAGGACTCGCAGCGCGAGCTGGACTATTTCGTGTGCGACGACGTGGACTCGCTGGTCTACATCGCCAACATGGCGGCGATCCCGCTGCACGTCTGGTCGTCGCGCGTCGAGACGCTCGCCACGCCGGACTGGTGCATCCTCGATCTCGATCCCAAGGGCGCGCCGTTCACCGACGTGGTGGCCGTGGCGAAGGCGTTGCGCGCGCTGTGCGAGGAGATCGGCCTGCCCACGTACGTGAAGACGAGCGGCTCGTCGGGCCTCCACGTGCTGGTCCCGTTGGGCCGCCAGGTCACCTACGAGCAGTCGCGCACGCTCGGCGGCCTGCTGGCGCGCGTGGTGGCGGCGGAGCTGCCGGAGATCGCGACGGTCACGCGGCAGGTCTCCCGCCGCGGCGGGAAGGTCTATATCGACTACGTGCAGAACGGACATGGCCGCCTGCTCGTGGCGCCGTTCTCGGTCCGCCCCCTGCCCGGCGCGCCGGTGTCGATGCCGCTCGAGTGGCGCGAGGTGACGCCCAGGCTCGACATCCGGAAGTTCACGATCAGGACGGCGCCCGTCCGCATGAAGAAGCTGGGACGCGACCCCCTGCTCGCCGTGCTGGACGAGAAGCCGGACTTGATGGATGCCCTGGAGAAGCTGCATGGACGGTTGTAGCGGGAGCCGGGAGCGATGACCGGGAGCCGGGAGCGATGACCGGGAGCCGGGAGCCGGGAGCCGGACTCTCCCGAGACTCGTGGGGGCTGGTCTCGCGTGTGCCGACTCGGCCCGGCCGTCGGACGCTCCGGCTCCCGGTTCCCGGCTCCCGGCTCCCGTGACGTCCCAGCAATCGGTGCAGTTCGCCGTCGGCGACGCGCGCGTCTCGGGGCTGCTCGACCGGCCACCGGACGCGCGGGCGTTGCTGGTGCTCGCGCACGGCGCGGGAGCGGGAATGCTGCATCCGTTCCTCAACGCCATGGCCGCGCGGTTGGCCGAGCGCGAGGTCGCCACGTTCCGGTATCAGTTCCCGTACATGGACGCGCGCCGCCGCCGGCCGGATCCCCCCGATACGATCGTCGCCGGTGTGCGTGCGGCGGTGGACGAGGCGGGTCGCCTGGCGCCCGACCTGCCCCTGTTCGCCGGCGGCAAGTCGTTCGGCGGGCGCATGACCTCGACCGCGCAGTCGGGCGAGCCCCTGCCCGGCGTGCGCGGGCTCGTCTTCCTCGGCTTTCCGCTGCATCCGCCGGGTCGCCCCGGCACCAGTCGCGCCGATCACCTGGACGGGGTGGCGATCCCGATGCTGTTTCTGCAGGGGACCCGCGACGAATTCGCCGGCCTCGACGAGCTGCGCCCCGTCGTGCGCCGCCTCGGCCCGCGGGCCACCCTGCACGTGGTCGACGGCGCCGACCACTCGTTCCACGTGCTCAAGCGCTCGGGCCGCACCGACGCGAAGGTGCTGCACGAGCTGGCGGAGGCGATCGCGCAGTGGGCGGCGCCGCTCTGTTGATCGGGTGCGCCGCGCTGGCGGCGCCTCGAGCCGTGCATCAAGTTCATCGCCCATGACCGACGTCTCCTTCCGCGTGTGCGACGTGTGCGGTGCGGTGGTGCAGGGCGGCGTGCCGCTCTGTCCGGCGTGCAGCTCGGCGATCCGCCCCGACCGCTCCGACGCCGAGCGGCAGCGGATCGCGCTCCAGGCGGCGCTGGACCCGCAGCTCGAGATGCACGAGCGGATCGGGCGCGGCGCCTTCGGGATCGTGTACCGCGCCACGGACCACGCGCTGGAGCGCCAGGTCGCGGTGAAGGTGCTGCGGGTCGAGCTGGTGGACGACGAGCTTGCGCGAACGCGGTTTCTCCGCGGAGCCCGGGTCCTGGCGCAGCTCGAGCATCCGCACATCGTGCGGATCTGGAACATCGGGGAATCCGGCCAGCTCGCCTGGGTCGTGATGCCGCTGGTCGATGGCGAGAACCTGGCAGCGGTGCTGCTGCGTGAGGGGCGGCCCGCTGTGCCGGAGACGGCGCGCATCCTGGTCGAGCTGGCGGAGGCGCTGTGCCTCGTGCACGAAATGGGACTGGTGCACCGCGACATCAAGCCGCAGCACATCATGCTGGACGGACGAGAACGCGGGGTGCGGCTGCTCGACTTCACCCTCGCCGCGGTCGCCACCGGGGGCCCGCGCACCCGCATGGGCGTCACGCTGGGCACGCCGGCGTACATGAGCCCGGAGCTGGCCGATGGCCAGGTGCGCGTCGATGGACGGAGCGACCTCTACTCGCTCGGCGTGGTGGGCTACCATTTGCTGACCGGCACACCGCCGTTCGAGGGCACGGCGGAGCAATTGATGGAGGCGCACCGCACGCAGGCTCCGCGCGACTTCTCCGTGGATCACGCGGACGTCCTGCCGGACCTGGCGCGGGCGGTGATGCGCTGCCTCGCCAAGCGGCCGGAGGACCGTTGGGGCAACGCCCGGTCGCTGTTGCGCGTGCTGCGCACCTCGCTCGAGGCGCTGACGCCGCGCCCGGTCGCCACCGCGGTGCCGGCCGCTCCGCCGCCGCGCGAGCCGCCGCCGACCCGCGGGCCGTGGCGCATCGCGCGGTGGGTGGTGGCCGCGAGCCTGCTGTTGGTCGGGTACTGCGCACTCCGATAGGGGACACCGGTCCGGCGACCGGGGAGGAATCATGGCGAGCTACTGGATCCTCAAGACCGAACCGTCGACCTACTCGCACGCCGACCTGGTGAAGGACGGCACCACGGTGTGGGACGGGGTGAAGAACCCGGTGGCGCTGCGGCACCTCGCCGCCATGCAGCGGGGCGACCAGGTGATGATCTACCACACGGGGAGCGAGAAGGCGGCGGTCGGGCTGGCGTTGGTCACGGGCGAAGCCCGGCCCGACCCGAAGAAGAAGGACCCGAAGCTCGTCGTCGTGACGCTGCGGGCGGACCGGCCGCTGGCGCGGCCGGTGACGCTGGCGGAGATCAAGGCCGACCCCGCGTTCGCCGGGTCGCCGCTGGTGCGGGTGCCGCGGCTGTCGGTGATCCCGGCGAGCGCCGCGCAGTGGCGGCGGCTCCTCTCCCTCGCCGGCCGCTAGCGCGCGCCCAGGGCCTGGAGGCGCTGAGTTCCCTGCCGCGCGAGGGTCGAGTCCTTCGCCATCGCGGCGCGGATGCTGGCGATCGCCGCCGCGGTGTCCCCCTGCGCCGCCTGCGCCTCGCCGATGAGGAAGACCGGCATCCCGGCGTCCGGGAACTGCTCCGTGTTGAGCCGGAGCAGGGCGATGGCGTCGTCCGGCTTCGCGCTGCGGATCAGCTGGCGGCCCATCTCGTTCAGGGTGTTCTCGCTGAAATCGTAAGCGCCGCTGCCGTAGTAGCGCTCCCGCAGCGCGCCGTAGCGGCGCACCGCGGCGTCCACACCGCTGTCGGCGAGCACCCGGGCGAGCGCATCCTGCAGCCGCTCGGGCTTCGCGAGTCCGTGATGGCACGTCTCGCAGCGCACCACCACGGGAGGCTTCGACCGCTCGGGGACGTCGGCGAGGTGCTCGGTGTTGATGTGCGCCACCATGTCGAGCATCACCCGGGCGACGAGCTTGGCCCGCTTGTCGTCCTTCGCGAAGTCGTAGGTGGAGAGGGGCTGGCCCTCCTCACCGACGTGGCAATAGGAGCACCGCACGCCCAGCGCGGCCGTGAAGGCCCGCATCGAGTCGATCAGCGCCCGGACCGGGATCGCCCTCGGGTAGTACTTGAGGTTGGTGAGCGAATCCGGGGGGAAGCGCTGGCCCCGCGCGGGGGCGGCGAGGGCGATCAGGCCTGCGACGAGCAGGGCGAGTGAGCGCATCCGGATTCCCTTCGAGAGGGTGGTCAGGAGCCGGCGAACCGTTCGAGGAACGCGCGCTCGTCGGCCGTGAGGCTGTTCGCGCCCAGCGTCTCCATCTTCGCCAGCACGCGCTCGACCTCCTCGGCGTTCACGGGATGCAGCGTGGCGCGGTCGATGCGGCGCCATCGCTCGACCGCGGCGGGCGCGGGCTGGGGCGCCGCGCGCGCGACCTGACGGAACGCCGTCGCCGTCGAGCGGGCGTCGGCGGCGCGCAGGTAGAGCCAGCCGCCCACGACCCCGCCGAGGTGGGCGAGGTGCGCGATCCCGGACCCGGGACTCTTCGCGAGCACGATCGAGATGACGGTCATCAGGATGACCATCGTGCGCGCCTCGAGCGGCACGAAGCCCATGAACAGGACCTGGGCACGGGGCCAGTAGCGCGCGAAGCCGACGAACACCCCGAGCGTCGCGGCCGAGGCCCCGACGATCGCCACATGCGGCGTCGCGAGCGAGAACAGCGCGCCCGCGAGCCCGCTCACCAGATAGAGCCGCAGGAACCGGGCGGAGCCGAGCCGGGCCTCGAGCTGGGGCCCGAAGAAGAACAGTCCCATCATGTTGAACATCAGGTGGAACGCGCCGGCGTGGACGAACATGTAGGTGAACGGCGTCCACGGTCGGACCGGTACGAGGGCCGGGACGAGCGCCAGGTTGCCGGCCAGCCCGGGCACGGCGGCGGTCAGGAAGAACATCACCACGTTCGCCACCACGAGGCGCATCACCCACGGCGTCATGGCCCAAACGGTAGGCCCCGGAAAGAGCGGGCGCCAGAGCCTGCCGGCGTGTACAATTGGGGACCTCCAGCCCCCATGCCGATGCGCATCCACGCGATCCTCGTGCTGGTGACGGCCTGCGCCGTCGCCCGTCTCCCGGGCCAGAGCGACGACATCCGCCGCCGCTACCAGCCCGTCGCCGACCGCATCATGGCGGCGGCCACCGCCGACAGCGCGGCCTGGAACCGCCTGGCCGAGATGGCCGACCGCTTCGGCCACCGGTTCTCGGGTTCCGAGAGCCTCGAGCGGGCGCTCGATTGGATCCTGGCCGAGATGGCGAAGGACGGGCTCGCGGAGGTGCGCGGCGAGCCGGTGATGGTGCCGCGCTGGGTGCGGGGCCTCGAGTCCGCCGAGCTGGTGGGTCCGGTGCGGCGGCCGCTGCCGATGCTGGGCCTGGGGGGCAGCGTCGGGACGCCGACCGACGGGATCACGGCGGAGGTGCTGGTGGTGTCGAGCTTCGCCGAGTTGGAGCGGCGGGCGGAGGAGGCGCGGGGCAAGATCGTGCTGTTCGACGTACCGTGGCAGGGCGGGTACGGCCCGACGGTGCGCTATCGCTCGACCGGCGCGATCGCGGCGGCGCGCGCGGGCGCCGTGGCGGCGCTGCTGCGGTCGGTGACGCCCTATTCGATGCGGACGCCGCACACCGGCATGACGAACTACGACTCGACGGTGGCGCGGATCCCGTTCGCCGCGATCACCGTCGAGGACGCGCTCATGCTCCACCGGATGCAGGACCGCGGCGACCGGGTCGTGGTGCGCCTCACGATGGGCGCCCAGTCGTTGCCCGACGCCCCGTCGCGCAACGTGGTGGCCGAGGTGCGGGGGAGCGAGCGGCCGGACGAGGTCGTCGTGCTGGGCGGGCACATCGATTCGTGGGACGTGGGGCAGGGCGCGATGGACGACGGCGGCGGCAGCGTCGCCGCGTGGGAGGCGGTGCGGCTGCTGCACCGACTGGGGCTCCGGCCGCGGCGCACGGTGCGCGCGGTGCTGTGGACCAACGAGGAGAACGGCCTGCGGGGTGGGACCGCCTACCGCGACCGGCACGAAGCGGAGCTGGGGAAGCACGTGCTGGCGATCGAGTCGGACGGCGGCGTGTTCCGGCCCGAGGGGTTCGGCTTCACGGGGTCGGACTCGGCGTACGCGATCGTGCGGCAAGTGGGCGCGTTGCTCGCCGGGATCGACGCGGACACGGTGTCACGGGGCGGAGGCGGGGCCGACATCGGGCCGATCATGCAGCGTGGGGTGCCCGGGATGGGGCTGCGCACGGCGGGCGAACGCTATTTCTGGTACCACCACACCGACGCGGATACGGTGGACAAGCTCGATCCGCGCGACATGGCGTTGTGCGTGGCGGTGATGGCGGTGATGGCGTATGTCGTCGCAGATCTCGAGGAGCCGCTGCCGCGATAGCGGCAGGCTGCATGCTGCAGGCTGTAGGCTGAACGGCCTACAGCCCACAGCCCACAGCCGACACGCTAACGCGTAGTACGACGCCGCGCCCGGGACTTCGTCCGACCCTTCGTCCGGCCCTTCGGCAGGGCCTTGGGCCGTCGCCCGGCGCGCATCTCGCGCGACGCGGCGGCGGAGCCGGCCACGAGGGCCGCCTTGCCCGCCGCGCCGAGCTTCCGGACGGTGTCCTGCAGATCGCGCTGCAGCTTCTTCCGCGCCGTGGGGCTCATCGCGGTCTTGCGCGCCGCCTTCGCGAGGCGCTCGGCTTCGTGCAAGGCGCTCGTCGCCGCCTGCTGGGCCCGTTTGGCCGCGTTCGCCGCGGCGCGTTGGAGCTGGCTGATCGTCGGCATCATGCCTCCTTCGGGTGGATGCTCGGGAACCGGGGGCCGACCGTCCTAGCGGCGGCGGGCCCGCTTCGTCGTCCTGCGGGCGCGCGCTTCGCTGACCGCGGCCGCGGCGGCCGCCGTGGCGGCGGCCACCACCGCGGCCTTGCCGGCGGCGGCGAGGACGCGTGCGGTGGTCTGCAACGCCTTCTTCATCTTGCGCCGTCGGGCGGCCGACTCGGCGCGCTTGCGCGCCTCGGTCATGAGCTTGTCCGCCTGGCGCCCCGCCGCGACCGCCGCCGCCTTCGCCTTCTTCGCCACAGCCATCGTGGTCTTTCGCCAATCCCTTCCCTTCGCCATGGTGCGCTCCTTTCGTCTCAGTTGCGGCCCGGCCGCGGGAAGACGACGGTGCTCTCGTGCCCGTCCTTCCCGACGCTGGCCACACCGAAATAGTAATTGTCCACCGTCAGACCGGTGAACACGTGTTCCCGCCGGTCGCCCGCCCACGCCGAGTGGTCCCACGTGGGGGAATCGGTGCGTCGCCAATAGACGCGGTATCCGGCGACGGCGCCAGAGTCCGGCGGGGCGGTCCAGGTGAGCCGCGCCGCCGGCCGACCGCCGCCGGAGAGGCGGGCGTCGCGCGGCGGAGCCGGCCCCCACGCGAGGGCGGCGAGGCTCGCGGTATTGAGCGCGGTGACGCGCGCCAGGTAGGGGAAGTTCACGCCAGCGAGCACGTCGCCGTACGCGACGCCGTTCTCCACGCGGATGTCCTGGTGCTGGCGGGCGTACTGCTCGTGGCCTTCGGAGAGCCGCACGGCGGGGAAGCCCAGGTCGGCGAACGGGCGGTGGTCGCCGCCGCGGCCGAAGCGGTCGTGGCGGTAGATGATCCACACGTCGAACCCGGGCAGGTAGCGGTCGGCGATGCGGTCCACGTAGCGGGCGAGCTGTCGCGACACGCCGTCCGTCTCGCCGCCGGCGCCGCGGCGGCGCAGGCGCTCGGCGTCGGTCTCGGTGGGCGGGACGGCGTCCGAGAAGACGCGCACCATCATCGAGTCGGTGACGCCGTCGGCGCCCGAGATGTTGCCGACGATGTCGTTGTTGAGGACGCCCGCGACGCGCCAGCCGTGGTCCTGCGCGAGGTGAGCGAGGGACTGACCGCCCAGCAGGCCCTGTTCCTCGCCGGCGAGCGCGGCGTAGGCGATCGAGGCGCTGAAGCGCTGGCGGGAGAGCACGCGGGCGGCCTCGATCACGGCGACCGTGCCCGAGCCGTCGTCGTTCGCGCCCGGGGCCGAGTCGGTGACGTTCATCACGTCGCTGACGCGACTGTCGAAGTGGCCGCTCATCACGAGGACGCGATCGGGGTCCGTCGTGCCACGCTGTACGGCGACCACGCTCACGACGTTCGTGGGCTGCGGGACGCGGGGCAGGCTGACGAACATCCGTTCGACGTAGAACACTTCGAGGCAACCACCGCAGGCGACGGAGATGCGGTCGAATTCGGCCTTGATCCAGCGCCGGGCGGCGCCAATGCCGCGGGTGGGCGACAGGGTGTCGGAGAGCGTGTGCCGGGTGCCGAAGCTCACGAGGCGGCGGAGGTCGGTTTCGAGGCGTGCCGCCGAGACCGCGCGGACGATGTCGGTGATGCGGGGGTCGGTGGCGGGGGGTTCCTGGGACGGGAGCGGGGGGGCCAGCGTCGCGACGGCCGCGACGAGGGCCGCGATGCGCAGTACGGGCATGGCACAATATGCAAGCGAGCCCCGGGGAACGCACGGGGCTCGTCTCGAGTTCTCGGTCAGCGGCAGGCACTTGTCATGCCCGCACCGGCGGGTTTCGTCAACCGGGGTTGACCTGACAGCAGCCGTCGGGGCACGAGATCCAGTTCTTGTCGTCGTTCTTCAGCCAACGCCAACGAACCACGCCTGGCAGGGTCAGTCCGTGGTGGGTGTACTTGACGCACCTGTACTCCGTGCGTCCCCCCGCCGACACGATTCGCGCCCAGTACCGGCCTTCTCCAGGCCCGTCGCATTTCGGTGCCTCAGCGCCCGCGGGCGGGAAGCACTCGACATCGGTACCGAAACAGAAGGAGATCCAGTTCCTCACCTCCTCCCCGGATCCAGCCTCAAAGTTGAATTTCCGCTGGTATACACCGAATTCGTCCTGCTGCGGAGGCTTGAACGCCGGATCATGTCGGACCACCGTG
>DASPFU010000131.1:0-4796 GCA_035620935.1 Gemmatimonadales bacterium | reverse complement strand
ACACGTACCCGGCGCGCAAGGACTCGCGGTTCGGCGTCTCCCTCGCGCAGCCGGTGAATCTCGAGATGTGGGAGGTGGGGATTGGGATGCTCGGGGGAGGAGGGACGGGGGACGGGGGACGGGTAGGCGAGATCGCCGGCTGGCTGCGGGTGCTCTACGACGCGCCGGCGCCGCCTGCGGAGACCTTCGACTCGTACCTCCACGAAGCGGACGGCTCCCGGCTCCCGGCTCCCGGCTCCCGAACGCGCCGGGACCTGTCGTGGTGGGCGTTGCTGGCCATGCTCCCCGAGCCGCCGCCGGCCACGGAGCCGTGGTCGCCGGGGCCCGTCCTGCTCGCGGACCAGGGACTGGCGGTACTGCGCCACGGACCCCGCTATGTGAGCCTCGAGTGCGGGCCGCACGCCGGCGGGCACGGCCATCCCGATCGCCTGCACCTCACCCTGCACGACGGCACGGTGCATTGGCTGGCGGACCCGGGCACGGGGTCGTACGTCTCGCGTGACCTGTTCTGGTACCGCGGCACCCTGGCGCACAACGCGCCGCGTCTCGACCAGGTGGACCAGCCGCCTCGGCCCGCGGACTGCCTGGCCTTCGATTCGCGCGAGGGATGGTCGTGGGCCGTCGGCCGGTTCGGCGAGGTCACGCGCACCGTGGTGTGCGGCCCCGCGTACGTGCTCGACCTCGTCGAGCTGACCGGTCAGGAGGACCGCCTGCTCGAGGTGCCGTGGCACTTCGCGGGCGGCGTGGACGTGACCAGTCCGGGCCGCTGGCGGTCCGGGGAGCTGGCCGGTGAGTTCGTGGAGCGCGTCGAGGAGTTCGAGCCGGCCGACGCAGGCCCCTCGATCACGGCGCGCGCCACCGCGGCGCATCACGCCCTTGACGTCCGCCTGCTGGGCGGGCCGCGCCTGGTGCGCGGGGAGGGGCCCGGCCTGCCGGGGACCGGCCGCACGACGTTCCTCGTGTCACGCGTCCCCGCCCGCAACGCGCGGCTCCTCACCGTGCTGGTCCCGGACGCCGCCGACGCCGTGCGCGACGTCCGCTGGAGCGGCGACGAGATCGAGGTCGAGACGGCGACGGGTGTGGACCGGCACCGCATCGGCGCGGGGACGTGGGCGGTCACGACGGCCGCCGGCCGCGTGACGCTCGCCGGGGCACTCGATCCGCGCCCCGCCTTCACGCCGTTCCTCGTCCTCGAGCCGCACGACCTGGCACGCGGCCTGGCCCTCGGCGTCGACGCCGAGCCGGCGCTGGACGGCACGCTCACCGGATTCGACACGAGCGAGCCGCTGACGCTGGAGCTGGAGGACCAGTACCGGCGGAGCGAGGAGCCGTTCACCGGCCCGGAGGACTTCTCCGCGGTCGCGTGGGTGAACTGGACGGACGACGCGCTGGTCGTCGCGGTCGAGGTGCGGAAGGCCGACGTATGGTTCCGGCCCGCCGACGCGCCGGCGTTGCGGCTCGACAACGAGGCCGACGACATCCACTCGGATGGCCTGCAGGTCTACCTGGGCGAGCGGGAGGGGAGAGGGTTCGCGGGGTACCTCGTGGTACCCGAGAGGGACGGCACGCTGCGCGTGCGGCTCGCCGGGGGCGACGGTGAGCCGGCGGCGGTCCGCGGGCGCTGGCGCGCGATGCCCGACGGGTACCGCGTCACGCTGCGGATCGCGTGGCCGGCCTGGACGCGGCCCCACGCGGGCGGGGAGGTCGGGTTCGACCTGCTGGTGAACGAGATGTACGACACCAGGGTCCGCCGCGCGGGTCAGCTGGTGTGGAGCGGCGGGAACGGCTGGGTCTATCTTCGTGGGGACCGACAGGACCCGGAGCGGCTGGGCGTGCTGGAGCTGATCGGATGATCGTCGTCGTTCTGCACGAGCCTCAGGACCTCGTCAACATCGCGCACGTGGTGCGCGCGATGAAGAACTTCGGCCTCCGGGACCTGCGGCTCGTCGCGCCGCGCGCGTACGACGCGTATCGCGTGGAAGGGATCGCGCATCAGACGCGCGATGTGCTGGCGCGGGTCCAGGTGTACGACGCGCTCGGTGCCGCGCTGGCGGACTGTGTGCACGTGGTGGGGCTCACGGCGCGCGGACGCACCGCGAAGCGCAATCTGCAGCGGCCGCGGGAGGCCGTGGCGGAGGTCCTGGCGCTCGCGGCCGAGGGCCCGGTGGCGCTGCTCTTCGGCCGCGAGGACAAGGGCCTCGACAACGACGCACTGGACCGATGCCACCGGGTGGTCACGATCCCGAGCGAGGCGACGTACCCGTCGCTCAACCTGGGGCATGCCGCGGTGGTGATGCTGTACGAGCTGGCGCTGGCGCGCGGCGTCGAGGCCCGCGCCTGGAAGCCGCCGCGCCGCACCGCGCCGCCCGCCGAGGCGGCGGAGCTGGAGCGGCTGTTCGACGATGTCGCGGCGGCGCTCCGGGCCGTGGACTTCTTCAAGCACCGCAGCGTGGAGGCGGTGATGCGGACGGTGCGCGAGGTGATCCACCGCGTGCCGCTCGATCAGCGGGAGGCGAAGCTGTTCCGCGCGATGGCCATCGAGGTCGTGAAGCATGGCGAACGACTGGCGCGTACCCGGGTTCACCTCGACCGGCAGTAAGCGGCCCGAGGCCCTGTTCGGGGTCGGGGAGACCGGCGCGCACCTGCCGCGCCGGATGACCCGGTCCGCGGGCTGCCGCGTCTGGGACGCCGACGGGCGCGAGTACCTCGACTACGTGATGGCGCTCGGCGCCGTCGCGCTGGGTTACGGGCACCCGGAGGTGACGCGCCGGGCGGCGGCGGCGCTGGCGGACGGCGCCGTCGGACCCTTGCCCCCGGTGCTCGAGGAAGAGCTGGCGGAAGCGCTCGCCCAGCGCATCCCGTGGCTCGAGCGGGTGCGGTTCCTGAAGACGGGGGCGGAGGCCGCGGCGGCCGCGGTGCGTCTCGCCCGCGTCGCCACCGGGAGGGACGGGGTGCTCGCCTGCGGCTACCACGGCTGGCTGGACTGGTGCCAGGGCGGGGCGGTGGCCGGAGTGCCGGCGGAGGTGCGCCGGCTGTTCGCCGAGCTGCCGTACAACGATCCGGACGGGGCGCGGGGCGCCATCCGCGAGGCGGGCGACCGCCTGGCGGCGGTGGTGGTCGAGCCCGTGGTCGTCACGCCGCCGACGCGGGAGTGGCTCGAGACCGTGCGGGCGGAGGCCACGCGGGTGGGCGCGGTGCTGGTGTTCGACGAGGTCAAGACGGCGTTCCGCCTGGCGATCGGCGGGGCGGCGGAGCGTTGGGGCGTGCTCCCCGACCTCGTGGTCCTGGGCAAGGCGATGGCCAACGGGCTGCCGCTCGCGGCCGTCGGGGGCCGCACCGACCTCATGGCCGGCGTCGCGCACACGTGGATCTCCTCCACCCTCGCGACCGAGAGCGTCGCGCTCGCGGCGGCCCGCGCCACGCTCGACGTGTTCGAGCGCGAGGCCGTGTGCGCGCACCTGCACCGTATCGGCACCCGGCTGCTGCACGGGCTGCACGACCTGCAGCACCGGCATGCGGGCGTCGTGACGGGCGTGGCCGGCGTCGCCGAGATGTGCTTCCTCCATTTCGCGAGCGAGGACCGGTCGCGTGCGGTGGCCGCGGGATGCGCGCGACGCGGCCTGCTGTTCAAGCGGACCGCCTACAACTTCGTCTCGCTGGCGCACGATGAACCGACGGTGGACCGCACGCTGGGGATCCTGGAGGAGGTGCTGGTGGAGGTGGAGTCTTGACGCCGCTGATCGACGTGCACGCGCATTTCCTCCACGCGGGCTGCGGTCGCTGCGACTGGGAGCAGCGCAATGCGAGCCGGCTCCGCGCCGGCGAGCGCATCGGGATCACGTGGCACGTGGCGTCGGTGCTGGGCAGCTTCGGCCACACCTCACCGACGTATTTCCCGTCCCCCGCGGACGTCACGGCGGGCAACGACGCCCTGGTCGCCCTGCAGCGGGAGCATCCGGACGCCATCCGGGGGTACGTGTGCGTGAACCCGAATCACCCGGAGCACGCCGAACAGGAGATCCGCCGCGGCCTCGCCGCCGGGATGATCGGCATCAAGCTCGCGGCGAGCCGCCGGGCGGACGATCCGTTGCTCGATCGCATCGCCGTCCTGGCGCGCGAGCACGGGGTGCCGGTGCTGCACCACGTCTGGCAGCACCGGCGGCGGGACTGGCCGGGGCAGGAGGCGTCGGACGCGATCGAGCTGTCCGCGCTGGCGGGGCGCCACCCCGACGTCCGGTTCATCCTCGCCCACATCGCGGGTGGCGGCGACTGGGAGCATTCGCTCGCCGCGGTGCGCGACGTGTCCAACGTCCTGGTCGACCTGTCGGGCTCCGGAGTGGACGGCGGGATGCTCGAGGCGTGCGTGGCCGCGGTCGGCGCCGGGCGTCTGCTGTGGGGATGCGACGTCACGCTGGACACGGGGCTCGCCAAGCTCCGCTACCTCGAGGGGCTGCTGGACCCCGAGCAGTTCGAGGCCGTCGGCGGCGGCAACGCGGTGCGGATCTTCCCGCCCGGCGCGTTCGACTGGCCGCCGCTCGTCGTCGACCGGAAGGACTGAGCGTGCGCATCGACGTGAATGCGTTCCTGGGCGCCTATCCCTGGCGGCGCGTGCCCGGCACGTCGCCCGAGGCGCTGCTCTCGGCGATGGACCGGGTCGGCACCGCCGAGGCGTGGGTGAGCCACCTCCCGAGCGTGTTCTGGCGGGCGCCCGCCGACGGCAACGCGTGGCTGTACGACGTCGGCGCGCGCCATCCCCGTCTGCGACCCGTGCCCGCCGTGCACCCGGGCCTGCCGGG
>DASPFU010000130.1:0-3372 GCA_035620935.1 Gemmatimonadales bacterium | reverse complement strand
AACTGTTGACCGAACGCGCCGTCGATCTGCTCACCACCGGCAGCGCCGTGCAGCCTACCTACGGCTGGATGTGGTGGCTCAATCCCGAGGGCCGGCTCTATCCGAGCGCACCGGCATCGGCCTTCTTTGCCCGCGGCGCGGGCGGCAACATCATCTGGGTGGATCCCGAGCACGATCTCGTCGCGGTGGTACGGTGGATGGACACGGCGAGCGTGGACGAGTTCATCCGTCTGGTGCTCCGCGCGGTCGTCACGAGTGACGCCGACGGCCCCCGCAGGTAGCTTTCCGGCGTGTCGATCGGCGAGGTCCTCTCCCAATCGCCCCTGGCCGCGCTCGCGACGCTGTTCGGCGCGGGCGTGCTGACGAGCTTCACCCCCTGCATCTATCCGATGATCCCGATTACCGCGGGAATCGTGGGGGGCACGGCGGGAGCGCGTCCGGGACGGGCGCGCGCCGCGGCGCTGACGCTCACCTACGTGCTGGGGCTGGCGCTGCTGTACGCGGCGATGGGGCTCGTGGCGGGGCTCACGGGGTCGCTCTTCGGCACGGTGGCCTCGAACCCGTGGGTGCGGCTGGGGACCGGCGCCCTGCTCGCCCTGTTCGGTCTGGCGATGCTCGGCCTCGTGCCGGTACGGGCGCCGGCGCGGATCACGGCGTGGGCGGCCGGACTGCGGGGAGGCTCCTATCCGGCGGTCCTGCTGCTCGGCGCCACCTCGGGGATCGTGGCCGCGCCCTGCGGCGCGCCGGCCTTTGCGGCGGTGGTCACCTGGGTGGCCGGCACCGGCAACCCAGCCCTCGGGTTCGTGTATCTGTTCGTGTTCTCGCTCGGCATGAGTGCGCTGCTCGTCGTGGTCGGGCTGTTCTCGGGGGCGTCGGCCTGGCTGCCGCAGGCGGGGCGCTGGATGACCTGGGTCAAGCGGGCCGGAGGTATCGTCATGCTGGGGATGGCGGGGTACTACGTCTGGCAAGCCTGGCAGGTGTGGCGATGAGACGGGGGTGCGTGGTGCGTGGTACGTGGTACGTGGTGCTTTCCCTGGTGGCACTGGCCCCGGCGCGCGCGGCGGGCCAGGACATCGGGCTGCCCCTCGACGCTCGGCCGGCGCCCGCGACGGTCGAGGACCTCGACGGGAATGCCGTGGATCTGGCCCGGTGGGTTGGGAAGGGCCCCGTCGTGGTCGAGTTCTGGGCGACGTGGTGTCCCGTGTGCGAAGCCCTGTTCCCGAAACTCGAGGCCGCGCACGGGCGCTTCGGCGATCGGGTCACGTTCCTGGTCGTGGCCGTCGGGGTCAACCAGTCCCCACGCTCGATCCGCCGTCACCTCGAGCGTCACCCGATGCCCTTCGCGACGATCCTGTGGGACGGTCGTGGGGACGCGGTGCGCGCGTTCGACGCGTTCACCACCAGCTACGTCGTGGTGCTCGATGCGTCCGGCAAGGTCGTCTACACCGGAGCGGGGGCGGACCAGGACATCGCGGCAGTGCTCGCCGCCCTACTGCCCGCCCGCTAGCCGGTCCACCGCGGCGCCGAGATCCTCGTAGGCTTTCGGGTCCACCTCGCGGAACGGCACCGCTCGATAGGCGATTCTCCCGTCCGGCCCCACCACGAAGAGGTTGCGGTTCGTCATTCCCGGCCGGCGCGCCAGCGCGCCGAACAGCCGCCCCACGACCGCGCCGCTGTCGCTCGCCATCAGGAACGGGAACTGGGCTTCCCGGGCCCACGACTCCAGCTGGTCGATCGGATCGGCGCTGATCGCGATCAGGACGACGTCCCGTCCCCCATTGAACACCGTGGCGTACTGATCACGGTACGCCTCCATCTGGACCGTTCAGCCAGGGGTCCGCTGCCTGAAGAAGAACGCGAGCACCACCGTCTTGCCGCGGAAGTCCGACAGCCGGACCGGGTCCCGGAGGAAGCCGTAGCGGGTGGCACCGGGCAGGGTGAAGTCGGGTGCCAGGACGCCGATCTCGAGGGGTGGGGCCGTGTCCGCCTGCTGGCCGCGCGCCGCGCCCGCACCCGCCGCCAGGGCCGCGAGCATCACCATCGCGTGTCGTTGCATGGTCGCTCCTTGAGCGTCGCTTCCAAGATACCCCGCAGCCCTCTGGCGGGCGAGCGGTCCGGCGGGTAGTGTCGTTTCCATGACCATCCTGCGCACCGCGCTGCTGCGCGCTTCGGAGAGCCGCTGGCTCGCCACTCAGCTCCCGCGCTGGCCGTTCGCGCGCCGCGCCGTCCGGAAGTTCATGCCCGGCGAGACCCTCGCCGCCGCCCTGGATGCCGCCGCGGAGCTGGCCCGCGAGGGGGTAGGCACGATCGTCACCGAGCTGGGGGAGAACGTCACGACGCTCGAGCAGGCGGAGGCCGAAGCGCGGTCGTACCGCGCCACGATCGACGAGATCGCCCGCCGCGGCCTCACGTCCGAGCCGTCGATCAAGCTCACGCACCTGGGGCTCGACCTGCGGCGGGACGCGTGCGAGACGCTGGCGCTCGAGCTGGCGGCGTACGCAGCCCAGAAGAACAGCTTCCTGTGGATCGACATGGAGGGCTCGGCGTACACCGGGGTGACGATCGAGATCTTCCGGAAGGTCCACGCGCGCGTGCCCCGTGTGGGACTCGCCCTGCAAGCGTACCTGCGGCGCACGCCCGAGGACCTGACCGCTCTCCTGCCCCTGGATCCGGCGATCCGGATCGTGAAGGGGGCCTATGCCGAGCCGGTGGCCGTCGCGTTCGCGTCGAAGCGCGAGGTGGACCTGCAGTACCTGACGCTCGCGCGCGCGATGCTCGAGGCGAAGGCCGCGGGCCGCCCGGTCCGGCTGGTCTGCGGGACCCACGACCTGCCGCTGATCGAGCGCATCCAGGGGGCGGCAGGCGCGTTCGGGCTGGCGCGGGATACATGGGAGGTCCACATGCTGTACGGCATTCGCACGCCGGAGCTGCGGCAGCTCGCGTCCGCCGGCCACGTGACCAGGGTGCTGATCAGCTTCGGCTCCGCGTGGTTCGCGTGGTACATGCGCCGGCTCGCCGAGCGGCCGGCCAATGTCCTGTTCGCCGTGCGCAGTCTCGTCGGGTGACTTCGTTCCTCATGCAGCCCATCGGCGTCATCCGCAGTCCGTACACCGAGACTGCCCGGATCCCGAAGGGGCCTGGCGCCAGGCACGAGGCCGAGGGTGTCCTCGAGATCCTGCCCGCGTTCGCGTTGGGTCTCACGGACATCGAGGGCTTCTCCCACCTCTATGTCGTCTGGGTGTTCGACCGAGCTGACGGGTATGACCTCCTCGGAACGCCGCCCACCGATACCCGGCCCCACGGTGTCTTCGCCACGCGCTCGCCCCGCCGCCCGAACCCCATCGGGCTGACGGTCGTCCGACTGGTGCGCCG
>DASPFU010000129.1:0-14732 GCA_035620935.1 Gemmatimonadales bacterium | reverse complement strand
CCGCTCCATACGCAGTTCGACGACCAGGGATACGCCTACACGTCGCTGTTCGTCGAGTCGGCCGTGGCCAAGTGGAAGCTCGGTCCGTTCGACGGCAACGACTCGGCGCTGGTCGTGGCGAAGATCCCCGTGCACTTCTCGATCGGCCACCTCGTCGCCGCGCACGGCGACACGCGTCATCCGGCGGGCCGCTATCTCGTGGCGATGAACAAGCTCTCCAAGGGCCGTCACCTGAACGTCGGTCCCTCACAGCCCGAGTCGAGCCAGCTGATCGACATCACCGGTGAGGGGATGACGATGCTGTACGAGGCGTACACCGAGCCCGAGCCGCACTTCGCCCAGCTGGTCCGCGCGGACCTGCTGACCCCGATCGAGGTGTACCCCAAGGAAGAGAACACGAACCCGAACGCCATCTGGGCGGCCTCGGACGCGTCCCTGAGCCGCACCGGCACCACCGTGCGGATCAAGATGTACGCCATCCGGTCGTACTTCTCGCCCGGCGAAATCGAGGTGCAGCAGGGCGACTCGGTGATCATCCACATCACCAACGCCGAGCAGGAGCGCGACATGCTCCACGGGATCGGGATCGCCGGCTACAACATCAACGTCGTCGTCGATCCCGGTGAGACGAAGACCATCGCCTTCCGGGCCACGAAGCCCGGCGTCTGGCCGTTCTACTGCACCAACTTCTGCTCCGCGATGCACCAGGAGATGCAGGGGTACCTGCTGGTCAAGCCGCGCGGCGGCGGGGCCGCCGCGGGCGGGATGTGAGATGCGGCTGACGGAGTGGCTGAACGCGGAGCTCTCCCCCCGGGCACGGCTCGCGGTGCTCGGGGCGGGGCTCCTGCTCATCGCCGCCGCGGCGCTGCCGCTGTGGAAGATGACCATGTTCGCCGGGATGTTCCCGGAGGGCCTGCGGCTGCACATCTTCACCTGGAAGATCGTGGGCGGCAACAGCGGCGCGGACCTCCAGGGGATCAACATCCTCAACCACTACATCGGGATGCGCGAGATCCGGGCGGCGGACTTCGTGGAGATGAAGTTCATCCCGTTCGCGTTCGGTGTCTTCTTCCTGCTGGGGGCGCGTGCCGCGTTGTTCGCCAGGGTGCGGGACCTGATCGACCTGACGGTGCTGTTCGTCTACTTCAGCCTGTTCTCGTTCGCGACCTTCGCCTACCGGATGTACAGCTACGGGCACCAGCTCGCACCCGAGGCGCCGATCAAGGTAGAGCCGTTCACACCGCCGATCTTCGGGCATCAGCACATCGCGAACTTCGATGTGTACAGCTTCCCCGCCCCCGGCACGTATCTCGTGCTGGTGTACGGCCTCCTGCTCGTCGCGGTGCTGCTGTTCGAGGCCCGGCGGCAGCGGGTCCGGGGACGGTGAACGCGGGCGCCGTCCTGGGCCTCGCGCTCATGGCGGGCCAGGACACGCTCCACATCGGGCCGGGCATCCACGCCGGCCCGCTGGTCATCGATCGGCCCACCGTGGTGCTCGGGGCGCCCGGGGCCGTGGTCCGCGGATCGGGGCGGGGCAGCGTGGTGGAGGTCCGTGCGGCGGGGAGCGTGGTGCGTGGGCTGCGCATCGAGGGCAGTGGGCGCGACCTCGGTGGCGACGACGCCGGCGTGATGGTGCGGGCCGACTCGGTGGAGCTGGCGGACCTGGTGATCCGCGACGTCCTGCACGGGGTGTACGTGCGGAACGCGCGCGCGGTATCGCTCAGCCGCCTCGACATCGCCGGCCCGCGCGGCCTGCCCGAGAGCGAGACCGGCAACGGCATTCACCTCTGGTCGTCCCGGCGGGTCATCATCGCCGACTCCCGCATCGCGCACGTGCGCGACGGCATGTTCCTCGAGTACGCCGACAGCGTGGACGTGCGGGACAACCGGGTGGACCACGTGCGCTTCGGACTGCACTACATGTTCAGCCACCACAACCGGTTCACCCGGAACGTCTTCACCGACAATCAGGCCGGCGCCGTGATCATGAACTCGAACGGCGTCGAGGTGACGGACAACGTCTTCGCCTGGAACGCCGGCAGCCGCTCCTACGGGCTCGTGCTCCAGACCGCCACGGCGCCGGTGGCGCGCGGCAACCTGATCGTCGGGAACGGCATCGGGGTGTTCTTCGACAACGTGATCCGCGGCACCTTCACCGGCAACGTGGTGGCCGGCAACTGGCTGGGGCTCGAGCTGTTCAGCAACAGTGAAACGACGCGCATCACCGGCAACGCGATCCTGGCCAACACCTTCGACGCATCGGGCGGGGCCACGGCCGGCGCCTACACGTGGTGCGCGGCCGGCCGGGGCAACTACTGGGGCGCGGCGGCGGCGGGCGGGTACGATCTGGACGGCGACGGCGTGCTCGACGTGCCGCACCGCGCCACCTCGCCGCTCGCCGAAGTGGCGCGGCGACGCAGCGGCCTGCGCCTCTTTCTGGGCAGTCCCGCGGCCGGCGCCCTCGAGTGGGCCGAGCGCACCTTCCCGGTGTTCCGGCTGGCGGGTGCGGAGGACCCGTGCCCCCTGGCGGCGCCGCCCGAGCCCGCAATGTTGGCGCGACTGCCCCACGCCCCGGCCGGGGCCGCCGGCGGACGAGGGAGCCAGGGTGCGGCGAGCGCGGCGGTGTTCGCGGGCGGCCTGGCCCTGTTCGCGGCGGCGCGGCGCCGCAGGCACCGGTGATCGCCCTGCGGGGTCTCACCAAGCGCTACGGCGACCGAGTGGCGCTGGCGCCGCTCGACCTCGACGTGCGCGCCGGTGAGGTCGTGGCGCTGGTCGGGCCCAACGGCGCGGGCAAGTCCACCACCCTGCGGATCCTCGCCGGGATCATCCACCCATCGGGCGGCTCGGCCGAGGTGGGTGGGCGGGACGCCGTGCGGGACGGGGTCGCCGCGCGACGGCGCGTGGGGTACCTGTCCCAGAAGCTCGGCGTGCCGCAGGCGACGGTGCTGGGGGACCTGGCCGATCTGGTCGCGGCCGCCCGCGGCGTGGCGACGCAGATGGCGGAGGACGCCCTTACCGCGACGGGCCTGGGCGACCGCCTGGGCGCGACGCTGGCCGAGCTGTCGGGCGGGCAGCGGCAGCGTGCCCTGCTCGCGCTCGCGACCCTGGGCGAGGTGGACACCCTGCTGCTCGACGAGCCCGGTATCTCGCTCGACGCCGAGGGCGCGGAGGACGTGCGGGCCGCGATCCGGGCAGCGCGAGCGCGGGGCGCCGCGGTCCTGTTCGCCTCGCACGATCTCTACGATGTGGCCCTGCTCGCCGACCGACTCGTCGTCCTGGTGGACGCCCGGGTCGTGGCCCGGGGCACGCTGGCGGAGCTGGCGGCCGCCGCGGGGGTGCGCTGGAACGGGGAACCGGTCGAGCCGCCGGTCGAACGGATCTACCGCGTGCTGGTGGAGCGCGGGCGGGGTCCCGGCGTGCTGCGGATGGTCCAGGGGGACGCCGCATGACGATCCGCGCCCTGCTGCGCTTCGAGCTCGCCACGATGGCGCGCGGCCGCACCCTCACCGCGGTCGCCGCGGGGTTCGCGCTCGCGAGCCTCGTCGTCGCGCTGGCGGGTCTGTCGGCCGGCGGCGTGGTGACGGTGCAGGGCTTTGCGCGCACGTCCCTCAGCCTGCTGCAGCTGGTGGTGTGGACCGTGCCGATGCTCGCGTTGCTCACGGGCGCCGTTGCCGGCGCGGACACCCATGACGTCGAGTTCCTGGTCGCGTTGCCCGTGTCGCGACCGCGGCTGCTGGTGGCCCGGTGGCTGGCGCACGTGGTGGCCCTGGGCGGCGCGCTGCTCGCGGGGCTGGGCGTGGCGGGCCTCCTGTTGGCGGCGCTCGCCGGCACGGGCGACGCGGCGCGCTACCTGGCCCTCGTCGGCGTCGCGGCCTTGCTGCTCGCCGCGACCCTCGCACTCGGCTTGTGGATCGGTGTCGCGGCGCGCAACCGCCTCCGCGCGGTGGCCGGCGCCGCGCTCGCGTGGCTCCTGCTGGTGATCGGCGCGGACCTGATCGCGATCACGCTCCTCGCCGTACTCCCCGCCGGGCAGGCCGGCTGGGGACTGTCGCTGCTGCTGCTCGCCGATCCGGTCGACTCCGCGCGCGCGCTGGGGATCGCGCTGTTCCAGGCGACGACCATCGCCGGGCCCACCGAGGCCGCGCTCCGCCGCGTGCTCGGCGGCGCCGGGGTGTGGCTGCTGGCCGCCGGCCTGGTCGCGTGGACCATCGCGCCGCTGGCCCTGGCGGCCCGGCGCTTCGCCCGGAGCGACCTCTGATCCTGTGATCGCATGGTTCCTGTCGCTCTCACCCGTCCAGCAGGGTGGCCTCGCCGCGGTGGGGACGTGGCTGCTCACCGCGCTCGGGTCGATCCCCGTGCTGTTCTTCCGGACGGTGCCGCGGCGACTGATGGACGCGCTGATGGGCGCGGCGGCGGGCGTGATGGTGGCCGCGGCCTGCTGGTCCCTCCTCGTTCCCGCCATGGCACGGGGCGGCGTCTTCCCGGCGGTCGTCGGCATCCTGCTCGGGGCGGCCCTGCTCTACGGTCTCGACCAGTGGCTGCCGCACCTCCACCCGGAATTCCCGGACGAAGCCCGCCTCGAGGGGCCGCCTGCCCCCTGGCGCCGCTCGGCCCTGCTGTTCGCCGCGATCACCCTGCACAACCTGCCGGAGGGGCTGGCGGTCGGTGTCGCGTACGGGGCCGGGTCGCCCGGGGCGGCCACCGCGCTGGCCATCGGCATCGGATTGCAGAACCTCCCCGAAGGGCTGGCCATCGCCCTGCCGCTGCGCCGCGATGGCATGAGCCGCTGGAAGGCGCTGTGGTACGGCCAGCTGTCGGCGGTGGTGGAGCCGGTGGCCGCGGTGTGCGGGGCGGCGCTCGTCGCCCGGGCGGCTGGCCTGCTGCCGTACGGCATGGCCTTCGCCGCGGGCGCGATGCTGTATGTCGTGGTCGAGGAGCTCATCCCCGAGACGGAGCGCTCCGGGAACATCGACATCGCGACCGTCGGGTTCATCGCCGGGTTCACCGTGATGATGGCGCTCGACAACGCGCTCGGGTGAGGCCGTGACCACGGACGCGCCCGAGATCCTGGTGTCCGAGGACGCGATCGCCGCGCGCGTCGCCGAGCTCGCTACGCGGATCTCGGCGGACTACGCCGGCGCGGACGAGGTGCTGCTGGTCGGCGTGCTGCGCGGCTCGTTCATCTTCCTCGCGGACCTGTGCCGCCGGCTCACCGTGCCCTGCCGGGTGGACTTCCTCGCCGTGTCACGCTACGAGCACGGCGCGGTGCCGGGGGCCGTGCGCCTCGTGATGGACCTGCGAACCGACGTCCGTGGGCGCCACGTGCTCGTGGTCGAGGACATCGTGGACAGCGGTCACACCCTCGCGTATCTGGTGGAGATGCTGCGGGCGCGCGGGCCGGCGTCGCTCAGGTCCTGTACGCTGACCCGCAAGCCCGCGCGCCTCGAAGTGGACATCGCCCCCGACTACGTCGGGTTCGACGTGCCGGACCGGTGGCTCGTGGGGTACGGCCTCGACTACGCCGACCGCTTCCGGACCCTGCCGTACATCGGGGCGATCGCACCACCCACCTGAGCAACCGTTCAACCCTGCTTCAGCCGCCTTTCACAGCCGATCCGCGAGCTTCCTCCCTAGGCCCGCTCAGGGAGGATCGATGGCCGCCAAAGCAGTAGTCGTGGGAATCGACGGATCGCCCGCGTCCGCGCGGGCCGCAGCATTCGGCTGGCGGTTGGCGCAGGCGCTGCGCAGTGACTGCCAGCTGGTGTACGTGGCGCCCGATACGTGGCTGTCGGACTACGCCGGCCAGCCGCCCATGGCGCCGCGGCGGCTGCTCGACGAGGTGGTCGCCCTCGCGCGGGGACGCATGGCGGAGACCCTCGCCGGCGCGGTCCCGGCGGCGCTGGTGGAGCGCCTCGATGTGCGCCTCGGCCGGGCGGCCGTGGCGCTGCGCGCGGCGGGGGACCAGTTCGACGCGCCGTACATCGTGCTGGGCGGCAAGCATCACACCGCGCTCGGCCGGACCCTGGCCGGGAGCACGGCCCGTGACCTGGTGCGGACGACGGACCGCCCGGTCCTGGTGCTGGGCGAGGGCGACCGGCCGATCCGACGCATCCTCGCGGCGATCGATCTGTCGGCCGCGTCCCGCCCCACAGTCGCGGCGGCGCGAAGGCTGGCCCGCGTGTCGGACGCCGAGCTGCGCGTCATGACCGTGGTGGAGCCGGTGCGCGTGCCGCTCACGATCCCCTTCGCGATCGACGAGGCCGAGATCGGCCGGCGCGTCGCGGCCGGGTTCGAGCGGTTGCAGCGGGCTGTCGCCGGCACCCCGTCCGGGGAGTGGGTGCTGCGCCGGGGCGCCGCGGAGGACGCCATCGCGACCGAGGCGACGGAGTGGGGGGCCGACCTCGTGGTGGTCGGTTCGCACGGCAAGGGGTGGGTGGATCGCGTCCTGATCGGCAGCACGACGGAGCGCCTGATGGCGGCGCTGCCGGCGGGCCTGCTGGTGGTGCCAACGGGGCGGCGCGGGCCATCGCGCCGGCTGCCGCCCAAGGCCGGTGTGACGGTGCGCCGCCGCGCGCGCAGCCGGTCCAGGCGCGGAGTGGCCGTATGAGGGTCCGCGATCTCATGCAGACCGGCCTCAAGACCGTCAGCACGGACGCCCTGGTTTCCGAGGCCGTCGGTGTCCTGACGGTCACCGGCGTCTCGGCATTACCGGTGATCGACCGGTTCGGCCGGGCGGTGGGCGTGCTGTCCACCAGGGAGGTCCTGGCGGCCGAGCGCCGCTGCTACACCGCCGCGGAGCGCGAGCGCCTGTTCGATCGCACGCTGGTGCTCGAGATCATGGCCCCGTGGCCGGGCGTGGCGCATCCCGAGACCGCGGTCAAGGACGCGGCGGCCGCCATGCTGAGCCAGAAGGTCCAGCGCCTGTTCGTGGAGGACCAGGGCGTGCTGGTCGGGGTCATCTCCCAGACGGACATCGTCGCGGCGGTGGCGGCGGCGCGGATCTGAGCGGGGCGGCACGGGGCAGGCTAGCCGGGGCCCCGGTATCATTCTAGGTTCCGGGAACACCGAGTGATGGCCGCACGGGCCCCGGAGACCGCCGTGGCAGTCGATCGCAAGAAGGCACCAGCCCGGGGCGCGCCGCGCAAACGCCCCGGGTCCGCCGGTCGGGAGAACGACGCGGCGCGGGTGCGGCGGCGTTTCGAGCAGTTGCTCGACGCCGGCCTCACGATCCACCAGGAACACGCCCTGCCAGCGGTGCTGCAACGCATCGTGGACGCCGCGCGGGAGGTGGTCGGGGCGCGCTACGCGGCACTCGGCGTGTTCGATGAGCGAGGTGACGCACTGCAGGAGTTCGTCACCTCCGGGGTCACCCCGGAAGACGCCCGCCGCATCGGCGCGCTGCCCAGCGGACGAGGCCTCCTCGGGCTCGTGATCCGGGAGCGCCGGCCTGTCCGCACCGCCAACATCCGACGGCATGCCGCGAGCGTCGGGCTGCCGCCGCACCACCCCCCGATGACGACCTTCCTGGGTGTACCGATCGCCCTGCGTGACCGAGTGTTCGGGAACCTGTATCTCACCGAAAAGGAAGGCGGGGGGCCGTTCACCGTAGACGACGAGACGATCGCCGTGCTCCTCGCCTCGCAGGCGGCGGCGGCGATCGACAACGCCCGGCTGCACCAGGAGGGCCGCGAGCTGCTCGGCCAGGTGCAGGCGATGCACCGCCAGCGCGACCTCTTCTTCGCGATGATGAACCACGAGCTGCGCAACGCGCTGACCGGCGTCTTCGGGTGGGCCGAGCGCCTGGTGCGGAAGCGCCCGGGAGACCCGGCGCAGGCGGCGCGCGAGGTGTTCGAGGGGGCGGAGCGGACCATTACGCTGCTCAACAACTTCCTGGACCTGACGCGGCTGGACGCGGGCAAGCTGCGTCCCGTGTGGCGCGACGTGCAGGTGCGGACTGCGGTGGCGCGCGCCGTCGCCGGCCTCATCCCGGCGGCCGAGCCCAAGCAGGTGTCGATCGAGGAGCAGTACGTGCAGGAGCCGCACGAGCTGCGCACCGATCCGATGCGGTTGGAGCAGATCCTGGTGAACCTCGTCTCCAATGCCGTCCGCCACAGCCCCCCTGGCCGGGCCGTCGTCATCCGGGTGCAGGGCAACGCGAACGACACGGCGTTCGAGGTGCACGATCAGGGTCCCGGGGTGCCGGAGGACCTGCGCGAGAAGATCTTCGAACCGTTCGAGCGGTTCGACCCGCTGTCGGGGACGGGCTCCGGACTGGGGCTGCCCCTGTCGCGCCGCCTGGCCGAGATCCTCGGGGGTCGCTTGAGCGTCGAGACGCTGGGCGGGGCGACCGTGTTCCGACTGGTTCTGCCGCTCGAGCCGCCCGCGGATGTCTGAAGAGGCCTTCACGGTTCCTTTAGAATCCATTCAGCGCGAGCGGCGTAACCTGAGCCCGCCATGAAGATTCTCGTCGTCGAGGACGACCGAAAGGTCGCCGGGTTCATCGAGCAGGGCCTGCGGGAAGAGGGGTACGCCGTCGACGTGGCGCCCGACGGCGAGCAGGCCACCATGCTGGCCCATGTCTACGAGTACGACATGATCGTGCTCGACGTCATGCTTCCCAAGAAGACGGGCCTCCAGGTCGCTACCGAGCTGCGGCGGGAGGGGCGGAGCACGCCGATCCTGATGCTGACCGCCCGGGACACCACCGAGGACGTGGTGCGCGGGCTCGACGCCGGCGCGGACGACTATCTCACCAAACCGTTCAAGTTCGACGAGCTGTTGGCGCGGGTCCGAGCGCTGATCCGGCGCGGAGGTGCCGGGCGCACGGAGATCCTCAAGTACGGCTCGCTCGAGCTCGATCGCCTCAAGCACAAGGTCCGCGTGGACACCAGGCACGTGGATCTCACCCCGAAGGAGTTCCATCTCCTTCAGCACTTCCTGCTGCATCCCGAAGAGGTGGTGCGGCGCACGGAGCTGCTGGAGAAGGTCTGGGACATGCATTTCGACCCCGAGAGCAACGTAGTGGACGTCCACGTCGGCAACCTGCGCCGCAAGCTCAAGACGGCCGCCGGCAAGGAGCTGATCCAGACGGTGCGTGGGGTGGGCTTCCGGCTCCAGGATCCGGATCAGGACGAAGAGTGACGCGGTCTCTCCGGCGGACACTCGCCGTGCGGTTCACGGCGACGATGGCCGTCGGGCTGGTGGCGTTCGCGGCGGCGCTCGGATGGGGCACGAACCGGGTGCTCTCCGAGCAGCTCGACCAGGCGATCGCCGCGTCGGCGTTCCTCGCCGCGGAGCGGCTGGTGCATCCGGCGCCGCTGGGGTCGTTCGATGCCCTGGTCGCCGATGAGCCGTCGCGGTACGCGCGCGAGGTGAACCGCTACATCGTCCTGCGACAGGTCGACGGCTCCGTGGCGGGTGCCCTGCCGCGGAGGGCGGCGACCCTCCCGCTCGACACCGCGGCCCTGCGCGCCGCCCAGGCGGGCCGACAGGTCTGGCTCACGCAGGCGTGGGCGGGCCGCGCCGTGCGCGTCACCTATGTCGCGGTTTCCGAGCAGGGCGTTCGCGGCGAGCGCGTGATCCAGGCCGCCGCCTCGCTCGACCCGATCCACGCGGTGCAGCGGGACCTCTTCTTCGCACTCGCCACGGTCGTGTTGGTGGGGACCGCGGCGACTTTCCTCGGCGCCTGGGCGCTCGCGGGCTCGGCGGTCCGGCCGGTGAGCGAGATCATCGAGCAGGCGACGCGGATCGAGCCGGGCGGCCCCGAGCCCCGCATCGCGGCGCACGCGGATACCGAAGAGTACCGCGGGCTGGTGGCCGTGCTGAACGGCATGCTGGAGCGTCTCGACCGCGCCTTCCGGGCGCAACGGCGCCTCACCGCCGACGTCTCGCACGAGCTGCGCACGCCGCTGACGGCGCTGCGCGGCGAAATGGAGGTCGCCCTGCGGGCCGAGCGCTCGCCGCGGGAGTACCAGCAGGTGCTGCGCAGCGCACTCGAGGAGATCGAGCGGCTGTCGATCATGAGCGAGGACCTGCTGCTCATCACGCGGGCCGAGTCACGGCTCGTCACGCCCGATCGGCGGCCGACCGACCTGGACCGCCTGGTGAGCGACGCCGTGGACCGGCTGCACCGCCGTTGCGAGGAGAAGGACCTGACGGTGGACACGGCGTTCGGCATCGGTCGCGACGGCGTTCCCCTCGACGCCAAGCTCGCGCGTCGGCTCGTCGGGCATCTGCTCGAGAACGCGATCCGCTACAGCCCGCACGGCGGACGGGTCGGTGTGACGACCGGCATCGCGGACGGGAACGCGCGCCTCACCGTCCAGGATTCGGGGCCCGGCCTGTCCGAGCAGGACCTCGCCCACCTGTTCCAGCCGTTCTACCGTGGCGACCCGGCCCGGACCCGGGACACGGGCGGCGGGCTCGGGCTCGCCCTCGCCCGGGCGGTCGTCGACCTCCACGGGGGCGGCATCCGGGCCGGGAACGCGCCGAGCGGCGGCGCCCGTTTCGAGATAGAATTTCCCCTCGATTCCACACCACGAGAGGGCTAGATGACACACGGAGCCCCGGGGGACCACGAGCACCCGAAGGGCACGCTGTTCCTGATCGCGCTCTACGGGCTGCTGTTCGTGGTCGGCTGGTTCGCGGTGTACATACTGCTCTATCTCGGGCGGGGAGGCGTCACCGCATGAACGTGCCCCTCTACGAGCGGATCTGGATGTGGGCGGCGGGCGGCATCGTCGTGTCGTTCATCTCGATGGTGTTCGTCGGTGCCCTGGGCAGCGCCCTGCGGCCGCCTTCCCACGTGGAGACCGTCGATCCCGCGCAGGTGTTCGCGGACGCGCGGTTCGCGAGCCGCGGCGTGACCGTCAGTCCGACGGGCGCCACGGTGATCGCCGTGGGGATGATGTTCGCGTTCGACCCGGGGGAGATCCGGGTGCCGGCCGGCCGCCCCGTGACGTTCCGGCTCACGAGCCCGGACGTCACCCACGGGTTCCAGATCGTGGGGACCAACGCGAATACCATGGTGATCCCCGGCTACGTCAGCCAGTTCACCACGACCTTCGCGCGGCCCGGTGAGTACCTCATCGTGTGCAACGAGTACTGCGGCCTCGGGCACCACCAGATGTACGCCAAGCTCATCGTGGAGGAGGCCGCGTCATGACGCGCGCCAACCGGCTTCCCTACGCGCACCTGTGGGTGGCGATCCTGGCGTTCGGCACCGCGGCGGCGATGGCGCTGATGCAGGCCCTGTCGCGCGCCAGCCTCGACCTGCCGTACCGGTCGGCCCAGATGTACTACCTCTCCGTCACGGCGCACGGCGTCCTCATGGCGCTGGTGTTCACCACGTTCTTCATCATGAGCTTCGGGTACGTCGTGATCCACGGCGCCCTGCGGCAGGAGGTGAAGGGGGCCGGCCTCGCCTGGGCGGGGTTCTGGACCGCTCTGCTGGGGGTCGGTCTCGCCGTGTGGGCGATCCTGACGGGGAAGGCGACGGTCCTCTACACGTTCTACCCGCCGCTCAAGGCGCACCCCGCGTTCTACATCGGCCTCACCCTGGTCGTGGTGGGGTCGTGGCTGTGGTGTGCCGTGATGATCGCGAACTACGTGGCGTGGAAGCGGGCCCACCCGGGCGAGGCCGTGCCGCTGGCGATGCACGGCATGCTGGCCACGGTCATCGTCTGGCTGCTGGCGACGATCGGCGTCGCCGTGGAGATGCTGTTCCTCCTCATCCCGTGGTCGCTCGGCGTCACCGACACGGTCGACCCGGTGCTGGCGCGGATGCTGTTCTGGTTCTTCGGCCATCCGCTCGTGTACTTCTGGCTGCTCCCGGCGTACGTGGCGTGGTACACCCTGCTGCCGAAGGTCGCGGGCGGCCGGCTGTTCAGCGATTCGCTCGGGCGCCTGGTGTTCGTGCTCTTCATCATCCTCTCCACGCCGGTCGGCTTCCATCACCAGGCGCTGGACCCCGGGGTCCCGGCCGCCTGGAAGCTGCTTCACACCTTCCTGACGATGTGGATCCTGTACCCGAGCTTCGTCACGGCGTTCACGGTCACCGCCTCGCTCGAGGTCGCCGGCCGGATGAAAGGCGCGACCGGCCTGCTCGACTGGCTCAAGAAGCTGCCGTGGGGCGATCCGCTCTTCGCGGCCGTGGCGCTGTCCATGATCCTCTTCGCCGTGGGCGGATTCGGCGGGGCGATCAACGCGTCGTTCGGGATGAATGCCGTAGTCCACAACACCGCGTGGATCCAGGGCCATTTCCATCTGACGGTCGGCACGGCCTCGGCCCTGACGTTCATGGGGCTCGCCTATCATCTGGTGCCGCGGCTGGCGGGACGCGAGCTCGAGCTCGGCCTGCTCGCCAGGGTGCAGCCGTACCTCTGGTTCCTCGGCATGCTGCTGTTCTCGATCTCGAACCACGCGACCGGCCTGATGGGCATGCCGCGACGCGTGTTCGAGGCGGACTACGGCGGCGCGGCGGCAGCGCAAGCCTGGTCCGGCATGACGGGGCTGTCCGCCATCGGCGGACTGGTCCTGTTCACGAGCGCGGCGTTCTTCCTGCTGGTGATGATCGGTACGGCGCTGGCGGGGAAACGACGCGAGCCCGAGCCCCTGGAATGGGCCGAGCCCCTGCATCCCGTCGGCAAGCCGGGGCTGCTGGACCGCTTCGGCCTGTGGACCATCGTCGCGATCGTGCTGGTCCTCATCGCGTACGCGGTGCCGTTGTGGAACCACGTGCGCATGGCGCGGTTCGGGTCTCCCGGGTTCTCGCCGTTCTGAGCCGGCGGCCGCGGCCACGCGCCCCCGGGGGCCGGTGGTTCCCGGGTGCAGTCCCCGCCGGGAATCCCGAGCGCCCCTCGCGGGATTCCCGGCGGCTCGTATATTGGCCCACCGAACCATCACGGCGGGGGGCCCGATGGACTGGACACGCCTCTTTCGCGAGGGATTCGTCGCGGGACTGATCGGTGCAGGCGGTGTCGCGCTGTGGTTCCTCATTGTGGACACCGTCAGCGGGCAGCCGCTCTTCACCCCTGCGATGCTCGGCTCGGCCCTGTTCTGGGGTCTCCGCGATCCCACGGCCGTGCGGATCGCGTTCCCCGCGGTCATCGGCTACACCCTGGTGCACGTCGTCGCCTTCGCCGTCGTCGGCGTCGTCACCGCGACCCTCGCGGCGCTGGTGGACCGCAGCCCTCCCACGCTGTTCCTCGTGTTCGTCCTGTTCGCCGCCTTCGAAGTCGGGTTCTACGTCATGGTGGCCCTGGTGGCGCAGCCGCTGCTCGGCGGTCTGGCGTGGACCAACGTGGCGATCGGCAACTTCATCGCCGCGATTGCCATGGGCACGTACCTCTACCGCGCTCACCCCCACATCCGCGAGTCTCTGGCGCTGCACCCGCTGGGTGAAACGGAGGACGGCGAATAGGCGGGGGCTAGGGGAGCGCCGCGAACCGCATGGTGACGCACCCGGGCTCCGGTCCGGGACAGTAGTAGCTCAGGAACGCGAGCTTCACGGCCGGCCCCGTCCGGGTGCGGATGACGTACACCGCGGGCTGGGGTCGGAGCAGGTGGGAGAGCCAGTCGTAGCGGTACCAGCGCGCGATCGCCGGGCTCACCGAGTCGCGGCCGAATACCGTCGCCTGGTATCCGGTGGGTGGGACGTCGCGGAGCTCATCGAACGTGACGGTATCGATGCGCGTGGCGTTCCCCCATGACATCACGCGGAAGCGACGGACGGCGAGATCCCACCCCGCGCTGTCGGGCGCGGTGAGCGTGCCGCGGGTGAAACTGAAGAACCGCCATCGCTCGGGGTCGCGGGCGTCGAGGGTCACGGTGTCCACGGCCGAGCCGGCCGTGACGCGCGCGGTGTCCGGGGAGTAGGTCGGGACCTCGCGGGGTCTGAGCGAGGCGGCGACGAGCCACACCATCGCGACCGTGAACAGCGAGGCGACGACGATGAGCGAGATCGGGGGCCTGGACATGCGAACAGGGACGATAGCCGTCGCCCCGCGGGGCCGTCAACGTGGCTGACCGGCGATGGTCCGCGGCCCGCTCGCGATGACGTTCCGGACCTACCGGGACGTCGTCGGCGTCGACGGGTCCGGTGTCGCCGCGCAAGTTGCCGAACAGCGCGCTCGTGTGGACCGTCGACTGGCGACGGTCCGCCGCGTCGTGGCGATCCTGAGCGGCAAGGGCGGCGTGGGCAAGAGCTTCGTCACCGCGGCCCTCGCTCGCCTCGCGGCGGCGCGCTGGCCGGATCGCGTGGGCGTGCTCGACGCGGACCTGCGCAGCCCGACGGTGGCGCGGATGCTCGGCGCCGCCGGCCCGTTGCGGGTGACGCCCACCGGCGTCGTGCCGGCGCTGGGGACCGCCGGGATTCACGTCGTGTCGACCGACCTGCTGCTCGAGGATGAGCGGCCGCTGGCGTGGCGCGAGCCTTCAGGGGACGCGTTCGCGTGGCGTGGCGCTCTGGAGGCCGGCGTGTTGCGCGAGTTCCTGGGGGACGTGGTGTGGGGGGAACTGGAGTTGCTGCTCGTGGACCTGCCACCGGGCGCGGACGGCGGCGTCGAGCTCGCGGGTCTGACCCCGGGTCTCGCCGCGCTCGCGGTCACGGTGCCGAGCGAGGAATCCCGGCGCTCGGTGGCGCGCGCGCTGCACGCGGCCGCGGCCGCGAAGATCCGCCTCCTGGGGGTCATCGAGAACATGGCGGGGTACCGGTGTGGCGGGTGCGAACGGCT
>DASPFU010000128.1:0-10759 GCA_035620935.1 Gemmatimonadales bacterium | reverse complement strand
TGGAAGGCGACGTCGCCCGCGATCGCCCCCAGGTCCCCCAGATGGTTCGCGAGGCGCTCGAGCTCGAGCGCGATCCCGCGGACGGTCTGCCCCCGCGGGGTCTTCCGGGATCGGGCGAGGGCCTCGAGCGCGCCGCAGCAGGCGCCGGCGTGGCCGATGACGGTGTCGCCCGCGATCGACTCCGCGACCAGCACGCCGCGGTCGCGGTCGCCGCGCTCGAGCAGTCGTTCGACGCCGCGGTGCTGGTAGCCGAGCATGATCTCGAGGAAGAGCACCTGCTCCCCGTGGGCCTGAAAGCGGAAATGGCCGGGTTCGATGATCCCGGCGTGCACGGGACCGACGGCGACCTCGTGCACCTCGTCCCCGTCCACTCGGAAGAACGGATAGGACTCGCGGTCCGGCTCGGCCGCGTGCCGGGTGGGCGGGAGGTGATCCGGGCCGTGCCGCCGCAGCGGCTTGAGCCAGGGGTGACCCTCGGGCACCACGCCGCATTGCTCGGCGATCTCGCGCTCGAACACGTGCGCCTGCGGGCAGCCGGTCGTGAGCGACGGGTAGCGGTCCGCCACGACCGCGCTCGTCGCACCGAGCTCGCCGCCGGCATCGTCGGCGAGGATCGCGACGAGGCGTGTCCGCTCCCCGCCCTCCGGCATGCCGAACAGCGACACGAGCCGCCGGCCCTCGCGCACGGCCTCGGTCACGGACTCCCGGAAGCGCTCCACCGGCTCCACGGGGAGCGCCGCCAGGGGGACCGCGCGGCGGTTGCGCAGACCGAGCTGACGCCAGGGGCTCATGGGCCCCTGCCCCCCAGGGCGACGGCGGCGCGGGCCAGGACGTCGTGCAAGGGACCGGGGATGTAGACCCCCAGCATGAGGACGGCGGCGGCGAGCGCGATCGGCCCGGCCACGAGCCAGGGACTCTCGCGCACCGGGACGACGCCGGGGGGCGGCTCCCCCAGCGCGATGCCGAGCACCAGCGCCGCCATCCCGACGAAGATGACGGCGAGCGCGAGCAGCATGACGGCGGCGATCCAGGGATGCCCCGCGTCGATCGCCGCGCGGAGCAGCGTGAACTCGCTCATGAACAGGCCGAACGGGGGGGAGCCGGTCACGGCGAAGAGGCCGAGCACGAGGAGCACCGCGGACACGGGGAGCGTGCGGACCAGCCCCCGGTTGCCGGCGGCCGTCGCGCTCCCGGTGGCGAGCACGAGGTTGCCGGTGACGAGGAACACCCAGCCCTTGGACAACCCGTTGTTGACCAGGTGCAGCATGCTGCCGTAGGTCCCGACCCCGCCCAATCCGAGTCCCAGCACCAGCAGTCCCATGTGCTCCACGCTGGAGTAGGCGAGCAGACGCTTCACGTCGCCCTGGCCGATGATGAACGCGGCGGCCGCGGCCAGGGAGACGAGTCCGAACCCGATCAGCACGGGTTGCGCGAACCCCTCCAGCCCGGCCGCCATCATCACCTCGGTCACCCGCGCGACCCCGAGGAAGGCGCAGCCCGTGAGGGCGCCCGCCATCAGCCCGCTGACGAGGCTGGGCGCCTCCCCGTAGGTGTCGGGCTTCCACGTGTGCATCGGCGCGAGGCCCATCTTGGTGCCGAAACCGACGAGCAGGAACAGGAACGCGGCCCGCAACCAGGCCGGGTGCAGCTCGCGCGCGTGCGCCAGGAGATCGGGCAGGACCAGGGGGCGGCCCGCGACGTCGACCTGCGCGCTGGCCAGGAAGAACGTCCCGAGGAGCGCCAGCGCGATCCCCACCGACGAGATGACGAGGTACTTCCAGGTCGCCTCGAGCGAGCGCCGGTCGCGGCGCAGGAAGATGAGCGGCGCCACGGACAGGGTCGTGGCCTCCATCCCGACCCAGAGCATCGCCAAGTGGTGGGCCAGCGCCACCAGCGACGCGGCGGAGAGGAACGCCAGCAGGCATCCCGCGAACACCTGGCCACTGCGCGGCCGATCGTGGCGCAGATACCCGACCGCGTAGGTCACCGTGACGAGGAAGAGCACGCTGGTCACGGTGAGCACGGTGAGCCCCAGCGGATCGGCGGCGAGCCAGCCGCCGAGCGCCTCGGGCGCCGGGGTGACCCACAGCGACGTCACCAGGGCCAGGTGGACCGCGGCCACGACGCCGAGCAGGGCGACGGGGACACGGCGCCCCCGGAAGACGGGCAGCACCAGCACCACGAGCGCGGTGACCAGCGGGATCCCGCAGAGCGCCAGGAGGCGCATCAGTCGGCGAGCTCCCGCAGACGGGTGGCATCGAGCGAGTCGAACTCGCGGTTGATGTGGAACACGACGATCCCCATGATGAACACGCCGACGAAGATGTCGAGCAGCACCCCGATCTCGATGAGGAAGGGGACGCGCTCCGCGTGCGTCAGCCCGAAGAGGTAGATCCCGTTCTCGAGAATGAGGTAGCCCACCACCTGCGTCAGCGCCTTGCGCCGCGTCGTCAGCACGATGAACCCGATCATCAGGGTCGCGAGCGACACCGGCACGAGCAACGCGTGCTGCACCACGGGCAGCGGCAGCCGGGACGCGATCGCGAACGCGAGGGCCACGGCCACCGCGCCCAGCAGCTGCGAGGCGATGAACCCGACGAGGGGCTCCACCTCCCGGCGCACCGCGGCCTCGCGGATCGCCCACATGAGGAACCACGGGAGGACGATCGCCTTCACGACGACCGTGCCGGCGGCGAGACTGACGGTGTGCACCGACAGCTGCGGCGCGAGGAGCAGCGGCAGGAGGCCGAGCAGCATTCCCTGCGCCGCGACGATGCGAATGCAGCTCGAGAGCCGGGTGGTGCCCAGGACGGCCAGGTCCGAGAGCACCACGAGCAGGAGGACGAGCTGGGGGGCGCCGTGCATGGTCACTGGAGCTGCAGGATGATGGCGAACAGGGCGAGCGCGGCCGCCCCGACGAGCAGCTGCGGCACGCGGGTCAGTCGGAGCCGCGCCATGATCGACTCCACGACCCCGATCGCCACGGCCACGGCGCCGAGTCCGGCCAGGAGGACGGCCACCGCGGCGGGCCCGGACAGGTCCGCGCGCGGCACGAAGACGCTCACCACCAGGACGGCGAAGACCGTGAGCTTGAGCGCGCTGCCGTAGAGGATGAGGGCGAGGTCCGGGCCGCTGTGGTCGAGGACGATCACCTCGTGGATCATGGTCAGCTCGAGGTGGGTGGCGGGGTCGTCCACCGGCACCCGGGAATTCTCCGCCAGCAGCAGCACGAAGAGACCGATGCCCACGAGGCTGAGCGAAGCGCCCGCCTGCGGCCACGCCGCCGCCAGCGGCGTCCCCAGCATGCCGCTGAGCGAGAGCGCGTCGGTGGCGAGCACGAGCGCCACGAAACAGAGGAACAGGGCGGGTTCGGCGAAGCTCGCGATCGTGACCTCGCGACTCGCCCCCATGCCTTCGAAGCTCGAGCCCGTGTCCATCCCTGCCAGCACGAGCGCGAAGCGCGCCAGCGCCAGCAGGCCGGCGAACGCCACTACATCGCCCGCGAACCCGGCGGGCGCGCCCCGCCCGTCGAGCGGCAGGAACAGCATGGCGACGAAGAGCGACGCGAGGACGACGACCGGGGCGGCGCGGAACACCCAGGTCGTCGTCCGGCTGTACACCGTCCCCTTGCGGACCAGCTTCCAGAGATCGGCGTACAGCTGCAGCACCGGCGCGCCGCGCCGCCCGGTCAGCAGCGACTTGGTCTTGACGACGAGGCCCGGCATCACCGGCGCGGCGACGCCGAGGATCAGCAGCGCGGTCCACCCGGCCGGCGTCATGGAGTCCCTGCCGCCGCCAGCAGATAGAGCAGCACGGTGACGACGGCCGCGACGACGTACACCAGATAGCGCGACAGGCCGCCGCGGTGGATCGCGCGCAGCCCGGTGGCGGCGGCGCGGACGCCACGCCAGGCGGGGAGGATGACCCGGTCCAGGACCGGGTCGATCGCGTGGGTGGCGAACCGGGAGGCCGTGCGGTCGGTCCGCACGCCCGCGACCGACCGGAAGGCGCCGAGCAGGGGGGCGGCGAACGACGAGGCGGTGTAGGCCATCCGCGTGCTCGGCAGGGCGTAGCCGCACGCCCAGGTCGGCCCGGCGAGCGCCGGCTGCCGGCGACCAAACGCGCGACGCAGCGTCCACGCCACCACCAGGCTCGCCACGAGCGCGACGCTGAACAGCGTCGCGGCGCCGGCGCCGGCATCGCCCGGGAGCACCGTGCCCGAACCCGGGCCCGCGACGACCGACCCCACCCGGAGCACGGGCGGCACGACGACGATCGGCAGGAGCCCGATCGCGACACAGGCGGCGGCGAGGCCCACCAGCGGACGGATCATGCCCCGCACCGGTTCCCGGGCCGCGACCGCCCCGGCGTCGCGCGGCGATCCCAGGTACAGGACCCCGACCACTTTCACGAAGCAGGCGAGCGCCAGCGCGCCGACGAGCGCGAGCACCGCGGCGCCGACCACGGCGAGCTGCATCGCGTCACTCGCGCTCCCCCCGCGGAGCAGGGCCTGATACACCACCCACTCGCTCACGAACCCGTTGAGCGGCGGAAGCCCGACGATCGCCGCGGACCCGACCAGGAACGTGGCCGCCGTCATCGGCATGCGCCGCGCGAGTCCTCCGAGCCGTTCGATGTCCCGCGTCCCCGTCGCGTGGATCACCGACCCGGCGCCAAGGAAGAGCAGGCTCTTGAAGAGCGCGTGGTTGAGCGTATGGAGCGCAGCGCCGGCGAACCCGAGCACCGCGATCAGCGGATGCCCATAGGCCATGCCCAGCGCGCCGGCGCCGAGCCCGAGCAGGATGATCCCGATGTTCTCGACGCTGTGGAAGGCGAGGAGCCGCTTGATGTCGTGCTGGGCGAGGGCCCACACCACCCCCAGCACCGCCGACGCCGCGCCGAGCGCGAGGACGAGCCACCCCCACCAGGGCGGCGGCGGGCCGAACAACGCGACGGCGCGCAGCAGGCCGTAGATGCCCGTCTTGATGACGACGCCCGACATCAGGGCGGACACGTGCGCGGGCGCCGCCGCGTGAGCCTCGGGCAACCAGAAATGGAACGGGACGATTCCCGCCTTGAGGCCGAACGCGACCAGGGCCAGCGCGACGATCGTCCCGCCGCGCCCGGCCGAGAACGGCGGATGGGCGGCGAGGGCCGCGAAGGTCAGGTCTCCGCTGCCGGCGGCCCAGACCGCGAAGAGCGCGAAGAGGAGCAGCGTCCCGGTGTGCGTCGCCACCAGGTAGATCATGCCGGCCCGGCGGACGGCCGCGCGCTCGTGCTCGAACACGACCAGCAGATACGCCAGGACCGCCATCCCCTCCCAGGCGATGAGGAAGGGCATGGCGGCGCGAGCGGCGACGACCAGGGCCAGGGCCGCCACCAGCAGCGCGAGCAACAGATGGGCGGCGCCGACCGCGCGGTGACCGCGCTCGTGCGCGAGCGAGGCGATCCCGTAGAACCCGCACGCCGCGCCCACCGTGAGGATCGCCAGCAGGAACACGGCGGAGAGGGGATCGAGCCCGAACACCCATGCGCCGAACGGCCCGGTGGACGCGAGCCGCGCCTCGGGCACGGACGCACCGCCCAGCACGGCCAGCGCCGGCACGGCCCCGATCACGCACCCGGCGCCGAACAGCAGGCGGAACCACCGTTCGCCGCTGGCCGGGTGGCGCGATCGGGCGATCGCGGCGACGCCACCCAGGACGAGCAGGGCCATGCTGATGGCGAACAGCGTCACGGCCGCGCCCCCCGCAGCAGGAGCAGCGCGAGCATCACGAGTACCGTCGCCCCGATATGGAGGAGCGATCCCGTCACGCGGGCCTGATGCAGCGCGCGCACCCGTCCGCCGGCGCGGGCGATCGCCGCGATGACCGGCAGGTAGAGACCCGCGAGCACACGATCGGCGGTCCGGGAGGCCCAGCTGGCCGCGTGCGGCCACAGCGGCCCCGCGCCCGGGTCGACCGCGTGCCGGCGCTCGGTGCGCAGCACCGGCTCGAGGACGCGGGTGAGCGGCTGCGCGAACGAGGTCGACGTGTACTGCATCGCGACCGTGGGGACGGCGTACCCGCATCCCCAGGTCACCGCCAGCCGCTCCGGAGACCGCCGCCCCACCGCGCGCCGCAGCGCGAACAGCAGGGCCGCCGCCGCAACGACGAGCGGGCCGACCAGGGCGATCGGCCGCAGCATGCTCCCCGCCGTCCGGGCATCGGCACCCGGTGCGATCACGGTGACCGCCGCGCCCAACGCGCCCTCGACCCGGCCGGGGAATGCGCCGATCAGGACGCAGGCGCCGGCCAGGACCAGGAGGGGAACGACCATGGCCCAGCCCGGGCGTGGCGCGTTCGCGGCGCGGACGGTCCGCGGCGACCCGGCGAGGCCGACCCCGACGACCCGCGCGAAGCAGGCGACGGCCAGGCCGCCGGCGCAGACGATGGCGAGGATCGCGCCGAGCAGGGCTGCTTGCACCATGCCGTTCGATGCGGTCACGCCGAGGAGCAGCCCGCGGAGCAGCAGCCACTCACTCGTGAAGATGTTGAGGCCGGGGAGCGCGGCCATCGCCGCCGCCCCCAGGACGAGCACGCCGCCGACGAGCGGCCAGCGGCGCAGCACCCCCCCGAGCGCATCGAGGCTGCGGCTGCCGGCAGCCTGGGCGAGCGCGCCGAATCCGAGGAACATCAGCGCCTTGGCGAGCGCGTGATTCCAGACGTGGAGCAGCGCGCCGGTCCAGGCGAGCCCCGCGAGCACCGGCTGGCCGGTGGCGGTCGCGAGCAGGCCCACGCCCACCGCGAGCGTCACGAGGCCGGCATGCTCGACCGTCGAGTACGCGAGCACGCGCTTCACGTCCCGCTGGGCGATCGCGAACGCGACACCGCCGGTCGCGCCCGCCGCCCCGAGCACCATGAGCAGGTACCCCCACCAGGCGGCGGGCGGCCCCAGCAGCGGGAGGAACCGCGCCAGGCCGTAGAACCCCATCGTGATCATGACGGACGACAGGAGTGCGGAAACGTGAGACGGCGCCGCGGGATGCGCATCGGGGAGCCACACGTGGAGCGGGACGACCCCCGCCTTGGTGCCGAAGCCGATCAGGGCCAGCCCGAAGAGCAGCCACGCGGGGGCGGTCGCGGGCATGGTGAGCGCGGCGATCTCGAACGTCCCACTGCCGCTCCCCAGGAAGAGCCCGAGCAGCAGGAGCGCGGCCGTCGCGAGGTGCGCGGCGACGAGGTACTGCAGTCCCGCGGCGCGGACGGCGGGATCGTCGTGATCGCTGACCACGAGCGCCCACGAGCTCAGCGTCATCAGCTCCCACGCGACGAGCAGGAGCACGAGGTCGTTCGCGGTCACGACGAGCGCCATGCTCAGCAGCAGGACGTTGTAGAGGCCGAGCGATCCGCCGATCGGCCCTCCGTGAGCGTGTCGTCGCAGGTACGCGACCCCGTAGACCGCGCCGAGCATCCCGACCGCCGCGAGGGGCATCAGGAACACCGCGGCGAGCGGGTCGAGACGCAGCGCGAGCCCGCCGGCCGGCACGCTCCACGGCGCGCGCCACGACTGCGCCGCCGCTCCGCCGAGCGCCGGAACGCCGGCGAACCCCGTCGCAACCGCGCCGAGGATCGCGCCACCGACACCGACCGGGACGCCGGCAGCGCGCCGCCGCAGCAGGAACGCGCCGCACGCGCCCGCGGCCCAGGCGGCGCAGCCCACGGCGAGCGCGATCATCCGGCGCTGGGGGACCGGAACGTGCCGCTGACGAGCCCCTCCACCGTCCGCACCCGGTCCAGAATGTCCGCGGCCGGGGACCGCCGCACGAGCAGGCCGCGCAGCTCCTCGTCGTGGAGCACGAAGCCGAGCTGCCCCAGGATCCGCAGGTGCCCGGGGACGTTCGCGCTCACCACCGTGAAGAGCGCGTGGACCGGCTTGCCGTCCACGGCATCGAAGTCCACCGGGTCGCGCAACAGACACAGCGTCACGAACGGAGCGGTGACGTGCAGCAGGATCGGGTTCCGCACGTGGGGGATCGCGATGCCGTCGCCGATCCCCGTGGAGCCCATGGCCTCGCGGGCCTCGAGCGTCGTCGCCAGGAACTCGCGGTCGATCTCGTCGGGGAGCGGGAGGCGCCGGACGATCTCTCGCAGCACGCTCGCCTTGTCCCGCCCGCCGACGTCCTGGTGGATCCCGCCCGCGGTCAGCAGCTCCGAGAGCGGCGGCACCCGGTCCGGATGCCGCTGGGCCTGTTCCAGGAGGCTGCGCGAGACGGGGATGCCGTGCTCGGTGGCCCACTCCCACAGCTCGATCGCATTGAGGTAGAGGCGCTCGTTCGCCCGGTGCACGGGGAGGCCGCGCCGGGAGATCCAGCGGCGGACCGATGCCTCGCCGACGCGCAGGTAGGACGCCGCCTCGCGAATGGTCAGCTGCATCGGTCAGCCCGAGCCGGCCGGAGCCGTGAAGACCGCGTCTTCCGTCCGGCGGATCAGGTCCACGATGTCGCGCGCCGTCGGCAGGGTGCGCAGGCCACGCAGCACGTCCGGCTCGCGGCACAGGCGCGCCATCTTCGCGAGCAGGGCGAGATGATGACGCTCGTCCCGCGCGAGGAGCAGCACCAGGGTGTCGGTGAGACTCCCGTCCAGCGCACCGAACGCGATGGGACGCTCGATGCGCCCCAGGGCGACCATGTCATGGAGCCGGAGCACCCGGGGAGCGGTCCGCGGCGTGTGCAGCAGGGCGACGCCGTCGGGGAGGGCCGTGGAGCAGAGACTCTCGCGCTCGAGGATCCGCTCCACGAGGAGGACCGGATCGACGGGCTCGGGGAACTCGATGTGGGCGACGAAGTCGCGCACCACGGCGGCCCGGTCTCCCGCCGACAGCCGGATCAGCGCATTGGCCTCGTCGATGAGGTGCCCGAGCCGCACGTCGTCGCCCCGCCCGCCCCTGCCGACCTGCCGCAGCTCCTCGGGCGCCAGCTGCCCCATGTGGAGATCGATCCACTCGTCGATCGCCGTTTTCCGGAACCGCCACTGGCCGCCGATCTTGGTCGCCGGCAACTCGCCCCGCTCGAGCAGACGGTAGATGCTCCGCTGCGACAGCTGCAGGTACTCGGCGACTTGCCTGGCGGTGAGGAGGTCCGGCATCCCGTCCTCAAGTAGAAGGGCTCGAACAACCGGCCCGGGCGCCCGACAAACTAGAGGGGGGGACCTCGATATGTCAAATAGCGACAGAATAGGCCATAATTTCTCAACAACTGAACAACAAGTGACAGGACCTGTCAAGAAAGCTGCCCCGAGTACACGGCGTCGGTGCGCGCCCCCGCCCCCAGCCGACTTGGCCGAGAGGGCGGCCACGCCGCTCGGGGTCACGCGACCCGTTCAGTACTCGTCGAAATACCGCTGGATCCGCGTGACGTCGGTGGTCCGGGTCAGTGCCAGCCGCAGCAGCACGCGCGACTTTTGCGGGCTCAACCCCAGCGACGCGACGAATCCGCTCGCATCGTCGTCGACCTCGACGTTGCGACCCACCTGTCCCGTGGCGACGCGGGTGGAGCGCACGCAAACGATCCCCTTCCTGGCGTGTGCGGCCAGGGCGGCGAGGGCGGCCTGCGTCATGTTCCCGTTCCCCACCCCGGCGATCACCAGTCCCTTCGCACCGGCCGCCACCGCCGCGTCGATCAGCGCGCCGTCCATGTTCTCGTGCGCCATGATGATGTCCACGCGCGGCAGCGCCGTGAGGGCGGCGGTCGCGAACTCCGAGTTCACCGTGTGGCGACCCACCGGGCCGCGGTAGAACTCGATCACCCCGTACGCCACCGTACCAACGAGACCCGACAGCGGCGACAGGAATGTCTGCACCGCGGTCGTGCTCGTCTTGGTGAGCGACGACGCGCCGTGGATCCAGTCGTTGACGACAACCAGCACGCCCCGCTGCGCCGCGTCCGGGTTCGCCGCGACCGCCACGGCGTTGTAGAAGTTCAGCGGCCCGTCGGCCGAGAGCGCGGTCGACGGGCGCATGGCCGCCGTCAGGACGACCGGCTTGTCCGTCCTGACGACGAGGTTCAGGAAGTAGGCGGTCTCCTCGATGGTGTCCGTGCCGTGGGTGATGACGATGCCGGCGACGTCGGGCTGCGCGACGAGCTCGTTGACCCGCCGGGCCAGCGCGATCCACACGCTGTCGTTCATGTCCTGCGAGCCGATGTTGGCGATCTGTTCGCCCCGCACGTTGGCCAGGCTCTTCGCCTGCGGCACCGCGGCGAGCAGCTGCTCCACGCCGACCTGGCCGGAGGTATAGCCCGCCTGCACGTCGCTCGCGGCGGCGCCGGCGATGGTGCCGCCGGTCGCCAACACGACGACGGTCGGCAGCGTCGCCTGGGCCGGCGCCTGGGCCGGACGGTCCTGCGCGACCCCGCTCGCGACGCCCAGGGCGAGCGCCAGCATCAGGGATACGGCGAATCGTCTCGTCATACAGCCTCCGGTTGTGTCGACCGCGCGAAGACGGGTCCATGGGCGCGACGGCGATGTCGAGCTGCCCGATCCGCACGCCGGAGAAACTCGGCGTTCCCGCATTAAGCGAGGATGAAGCGACGATGGTCACATCGACCCGCGCCTTGCCGCCTCCCCTGCGTCGGGCTAGACTTCCCCCTCGCTCATAACAGCTTGTCGTTGCCGTCGTTGGAGAGGTGGCCGAGTGGCTGAAGGCGGCGGTTTGCTAAACCGTTATAGGGCGTTAAAACCCTATCGGGGGTTCGAATCCCCCCCTCTCCGTTCCCCGACCC
>DASPFU010000127.1:0-11588 GCA_035620935.1 Gemmatimonadales bacterium | reverse complement strand
GGGACCCGCTCACACGTCGCAGACCGCCACGGCCTCGCGGAGCGAGGTGAGCGGGTCTCGCGCCGGCACGAACTCGTGCGCGACGTACCCCTGGAAGCCGCTGTCGGCGATGGCCCGGGCCACGGCCTGGTAGTTCAGCTCCTGCCCGTCGTCGATCTCGTGCCGGCCGGGCACGCCCCCGGTATGGAAGTGGGCGATGTGGGCGATGTTGTGGCGGATGGTGCGGATCACGTCGCCTTCCATGATCTGCATGTGGTAGATGTCGTACAGCAGCTTCACGCGTGGCGAGGCGACCTGCTCGATCACGGCGACCCCGAACGCGGTGCGGTCGCCCTGGTAGTCGGCGTGGTCCACTCGGCTGTTGAGCAGCTCCACGCAGACCGTGACGCCGTGCTCCTCGGCGAACGGGGCGATCCGCCGCAGCCCCGTCACGCAGTGCTCGATCCCGGCGGCGTCGCTCGTGCCGCGCCGGTTGCCGAACATCGCGATCACGTTCGGGACCCGCGCCGCCGCCGCCAGCGGGATCGTCTCCTCGAGCTCCCGGAGCAGCATCGCGTGGTTCGCCGGGTCGTTGAAGCCGGTGGCGATGAAGTCCCGGCGGGCGGTGGGATAGCCCATGGTCACGACGAGGCCGTAGTCCCCGACCACCGGCCACTCATCCGGACCGAGGAGATCGATGCCGGCGAGCCCGATGTCGCGGCAGGCGCGGCAGAACTCGGGGAGCGGGATCGAGGAGAACGGCCAGCGGGAGACGGACTGCTTGAGTCTTCCCACGCGGAAGCGTGGGCGCTGAAAGCCCGGTGAGGCACTGCCCTGAAGGGCAGGGGGCTGCCCCAGCGCGGCAGCGCCCAACAACGTGAGGGCTCGTCGCCGGTCCATCAGATCTCGAGGCTCCGCAGGTAGGCGAACCCGTCGCGGCAGAACGCGAACGGGTCGCGGGGCTCGTCGTGCTCCACGAAGTAGTGGCGGATGCCGGCCTGGGCGCTGCGCGCGAAGATCGCGGCGAAGTCGATGGTGCCGCGGCCCAGGTCCACCATGCGGTGGTCGGGGGGGCCGCTCGAGTCCTTCACGTGGACGAACGGGAAGCGCCCGGGGTGCGATGCGAAGTAGGCGAGCGGGTTCCTGCCGCCCTTCACCGTCCAGTAGAGGTCCATCTCGAACGTCACGAGGCCGGGGTCGGTGGCCGCGAGCAGGAGGTCATAGGGGACCTGCCCGCCGACCGGGGCGAACTCGAAGTCGTGGTTGTGGTAGCCGAACCGGAGGCCGGCCGCCCGCGCGCGCTCGCCGGCCCGGTTGAACAGCTCGGCGACGCGCTTCCAGCCGTCCAGGTCGGGACGCGCCTCGCGCGGGATCCAGGCGACCAGCACATCGGTGTGACCGATCGCCGCCGCCGTGTCGAGTACCTCGTCCCACCCGTCCGCGAGCGTCTCGTACGGCACGTGGCTCGCGGGTGCGTCGAGGCCGGCGTTGGCCAGCGCGGCTTTCACGGCCGCGGGCGTGCGGTCGAAATAGCCGGCGAACTCGAGCTCGCGATAGCCGATCTCCGCGACGCGGGCCAGCGTTCCCTCGACGTCGCGCGCCATCGCCTCACGCACGGTGTAGAGCTGGAGGCCGATGCGCTCGAGTGTCCGGCCACTCGCGCACCGGGGGAATGGAAAGGCGGCGGTGAGGGCGGCGCCGGCCGACCAGCGGAGCATCGCGCGGCGGTGCATGGGCGGAAACTGGCGAACGGATTCCCGGGTCGCCAGCCCGACCCCGGGGTCCTTGGCGTCCCGAGGTCGATGCCTGCATTATTCCCCATGGACCCGAACCCATGAAACTCACCAGCGTTGAAGCGATCACCCGCGCCCTGAACGAGGCCGGCGTCCCCTTCATCGTGGTCGGGGGCCTGGCGGTCAACGCGCACGGCTACGGTCGAGTCACGCAGGACATCGATGTCGTCCTCAAGCTCGAGCCGGCCACCGTGCGCGCGGCGTTTCGGGCGCTCGCGTCGCTCGGCTACGCGCCCCGCGTCCCCGTCACCGCGGATGGCTTCGCGGACCCGGCCCAGCGGGCGCGGTGGATCGCCGAGAAGGGGATGACGGTCCTCAACTTCCACAGCGAACGCCATCGCGAGACGCCGGTGGACGTGTTCGTGACCGAGCCCTTCGATTTCGACCGCGAGTACGGCCTGGCCCTGGTCGAGGAGCTTGCGCCCAGCGTCCCGCTGCGGATCGTGCGGCTCGAGACGCTGGTGCGGCTCAAGGAGGACGCGGCACGGCCCCAGGACCTGGCGGACGTCGCGGAGCTGCGGTCGCTGCAGGGAGAAGGCCCCGGTGGCTGACGACACGATCTGGCGGCTCGGCACCTGGGAGGGGAATCGCCGCCGTCAGCATGAGGAATTCCGCGCGCTGTCGCTGCGCGACAAGATCGCGATCATCGAGCAGCTGGGCGAGGTCACCGCGCTGTTCGCGGCCCGCCGGCGGGTGCGCGGTCTCCCCGTGAGCACCCCGGAGGGCCGCGCGAACGAGGGTCGCTAGACCCCGCTGATCGCCTCGATCGGGTCGAGCCGCGCCGCGCGGCGCGCGGGGTACCAGCCGAAGAGCAGGCCCACCAGCAGCGCGAACACCACGGCCAGCACGACCCCGGGTGGGTGCACCGCGATGGTGAAGTCCTTCCCGAACTGGCGCGAGATCATCTCCGTGACGAAGATCAGCCCCGCGCCGCCCGCGATCCCGGTGACCGATCCCAGGAATGCGAGCGTGAGCGACTCGGTCAGGAACAGCCGGCGGATGTCGCGGTCGTCCGCGCCCAGCGCCTTGCGGATCCCGATCTCCCGCACGCGCTCGCGCACCGAGATCAGCAGCACGCTGAACAGGCCGATGCCGCCGACCACGAGCGTCACGCCTGCGATGGCGTACATCACGACGTTCCACCCGCCGAGGATGCCGTCCGCCATCGCGAGGTCCTCCTGCACGTCGGCGGCCTCGTTCTCGAGCTCGAAGTCGTTCGCGCCGCCGTGGCGCTGGCGCACCAGCGCCTCGCCGCGGCGCAGCACGTCGCCGAACTCGGCGTCCGGCGCGGCCGTGACCATCACCGCGGTGAGGCGCCCCGCGCCGAGCTGGTAGCGCGTGAGGTAGCTGTAGGGGATGTAGACCCGACGTCCGACCCAGTCGAGCTCGACCGGGGCGATCTCGTAGGACGGGGCGGTCACGGTGCCCACCACGAGGAACCGCACGCCGTCGATGGTGATGGTGCGGCCCAGCGATGTGCCGGGGCCCAGCAGGTCGCGCGCCAGCTCGTCGCCCACCACGGCGACGCGCGCCACGTTCGCCACGTCGAGCGGGCGGATGGTACGCCCCTCGGCGAGGGGGAAGCCGCGCATCTCGAGGAATCCGGCGTCCACGCCCTCGACTCGCACCCGGCGGCGGTCGGCCGAACCCGCCACCACCATCTCCGAGCCGGGGTTGCGCCCGTGCACCGCCGCGACACCGGGGAGGTCGCGCAGCGCCGCGAGGTCGGTGAGCCGCATCCCGGGATGGCGCAGGTCGGCCGCGGTGGCGGCGTCCTCGCGGGGACCGCGATCCCACAGGACGTAGCTGCGCGGGAACCCCAGCGCCTCGAGGTCGCGGTAGGCCATCTCCTTCATGGCGCGGGCGAGCGAGGTCATCGCCACGAGCGACGCGGCGCCGAACACGATCCCGGAGAGCGTGAGCAGGGAGCGGAGAGGATGCGCGCGGATCTCGCGGAGCGCGTCGCCCACCAGCTCCAGCGCGGCGAGCGCGCGGGCGCCCCGGTCATCCATACCGCAGGGCCTCGACCGGCGAGAGCCGCGCGGCGCGCAGGGCGGGGTAGACCCCCGCGAGCACACCCACGACGGCGGCGGTGGCGACCGCGACGCCCGCGATCATGGGGGTCACGACCGCGGGACTCTTCATGAAGTACCCGACTACGCCGGTGAGGCCGGTGCCGAGCGCCAGCCCGAGGACGCCGCCCAGGACCGTCACCACCAGCACTTCCGCCAGCACGTGGGCGAACACTCCGGGCCCGGTGGCGCCCAGCGCCATGCGCGTGCCGAACTCGCGCACGCGCTCGACCACTGACGCTAGCATGATGTTGGCGATCACCACGCCGCCGGTGAACAGCGACACCACGCCGACGACGAGGAAGATGACGTTGAACATCATGAAGAACTGCGCGTCCTCGTTGGCCCGCTGGCCGGAGGCGGTGATGTCGAAGTCCTCCACGCCGTGGCGGGCCCACAGCAAGGTGCCCACCTCGGCGCGGGCGGCGGCCGCCCCGCGCGCCGGGCGCGCCTTGAGCGTCAGGAACGACAGCCGGTCGTCCGAGTCGTGCAGCGCCACCGCGGTCGTGATCGGGATGTACGCGCGCTCGTTGCGGTACTCGAGGGCGTTGCCCTGCCACGCGGCGAAGTAGAACTCCTCGCGCTCGAGCACGCCGACCACCGTGTAGTTCGTGCCGCCGATGCTCACCAGCCGGCCCAGCGCCCGCGGCGCGGCACCGAACAGCGAGTCGGCGTACTTCCATCCCAGAACGGCGACGCGTGCGCGCTGGCGCACGTCGAGGTCGGACAGGTAGCGGCCGACCAGGGGCCGGATGTCGTTGATCACCGCGTAGTCGGGCACGGTGCCGATCACCTGGCCGGGGAAGCTCACGTCGCCGGCGCGGTAGGGCAGTTCCGCGGCCCAGCCGGGGCTCACGGCGAGCAGGGATGCGGCGCGGCCCTTGAGGAACGCGGCGTCGCGGTAGGTGAGGCGCTTGGACGCCAGCTCGCGGGCGCTCGGCGTCAGCGCCTGATCGCGGTCGCGCACGATGACCGTCCCGCCGCCGCCGACCTCCGCGATGAACGCCTGCGTGAGCGCCGCCTGGCCGCCGAACAGGGCCAGCACCGTGACGATGCTCCCCGTCCCCAGCACCAGGCCGAGCAGCGACAGCAGGGTCTGCCCGAGGTGGCGCCGGGCCTCCTCGAGCCCGGCGAGCGCGGACTCGAGCAGGTTCATGCCACCACCCGTCCGTCGGCGATGTGGATGGTGCGCTGGGCGCGGGCCGCCACGTTCGGATCGTGGGTGACGAGCACGATCGTGTGGCCCGCCGCGTGCAGCTCGTCGAACGTCTTCAGGACCTCGGCCCCCGCCTGGGAGTCGAGGTTGCCGGTCGGCTCGTCGGCCATGAGGATCGCCGGGGTGCCGACCAGCGCGCGCGCGATGGCGACCCGCTGGCGCTCGCCCCCCGACAACTCGTCGGGCCGATGGCCGATGCGGTGACTCAGGCCGAGGCGTTCGAGCACGGCGCGGGCCCGCTCGCCCCGCTCGCGCCGCGGCACGCCGCCGCGGTACTTGAGCGGCAGGGCGACGTTCTCCTCGACCGACATGCGCGGCATCAGGTTGAACGTCTGGAAGACGAACCCAACCTTGCGGTTGCGCACGTGCGCCAGGCGCCGGCCGCTGAGGCCGCCCACGTCCTCGCCGTCGAGCCGGTAGCTCCCGGCCGTGGCGCCGTCGAGGCAGCCGAGGATGTGCATCAGCGTGCTCTTGCCCGATCCGGACGGCCCCACGATGGCCACGAACTCGCCCGCGCCGACGTCGACGTCCACGCCGCGCAGCGCAGCGACGTCCACCTGCCCGAGCCGGTAGGTCTTGGCGAGGCCCCGGGCCTCGATCAGCGCGCTCACGCTACCGCCGCCGGGCGGGGTTGGCGGCGCGGGCCGCCGCGATCTCGGGGTCCTCGAGCGTGATGGAATCGCCGAGCGCCACACCGCCCAGTACCTCGACCCACGACAGGTCGCCCAGGCCGAGGGTCACCGGCGTTCGCTCCGGGACGCCGCTCACGAGCTTGTACACGATCGGGCGGCCCTCGGAGAGGAACACCGCCTCGATCGGCACGCGCGGGACGTCCTGGCGCGCCGGTCCGCGGATCTGCGCGTTGGCGGTCATGCCGGGCCGGAGGATGCCGGCGCCGTCACGTACCGAGATCTCGACGTCGAACACCCGCACCCGATCCTGGAGGCGGGCGGCGGGCGGGACGAGCCGCACGATGCCGCGGGCCGTGTCGCCGGGGAAGGCGTCCACCGTGAGGGCGACGGTGTCGCCCACGGCGACCTTGCCGATGTCCACCTCGTTCACCGCGGCCTTCACCCGCAGCGACGAGAGGTCGGCGATGGTGAACAGCTCGGTCCCGCCGCCGTAGGCGCTCGTGCCCCCCACGACGGTCTCCCCCTCCTCCACGCCACGCGCGATCACGACGCCGGCCGCCGGCGCGGGAATGACCGCCCACTGCACCGAGTCTCCCGTCGTGACGCCGCTCTGCTCCACGAGCCGGAGCAGCTCGCGCGCCACCCGCAGGTCGTTCTGCGCGCGCTCCCAGGTCACCCGTCGCAGATCGAGCTCCGACTGGGTGATGCCCTGGCTCTTGAGCAGCTCCTCGCCGCGCTCGTACTCGCGCCGGGCGTTCGCGTGCGCGATCTCCGCGCCCGCGATGTCGGCGCGGATGCGGGCGAAGGCGTTGGCCTGGGCGATGTCGGGCACGATGCGCGCGAGGGGCTGGCCGGCGCGCATGCGGTCGCCCTCGCGGGCGTAGAGCCGCTGGACCACGCCGGAGATCGGCGACTTGACGATGATCTGGCGCTCCGGCTCGACGATGCCGGTCTCCTCGACCAGGACCTGGATCTCGCCGCGGTCCACGGCGCCGACCTTGTACGGGCGGTCGTTGGCGCTGTCGGCATCGGCGGAGGAACAGGCGAGAGCGAGGATGGCGGCGGGCACGACGGCGGCGATGCGACTCATCGGAACGTCCTTGGATGGGAACGCAGTGGGAGCAGGCTCCCTACGCGGGCCGCGGCGCCGGGGTTTCGGCGGCGGCCCGCCCTGATAATGCGGCGGCCTGCGGGCCCCGCCAGGGGCGGGCCCGCTTGCCGTCGGCCTGCACGGGTGGGAGATTGCCCGATGGACGTTCACCGTCCCCCGGGTACGTCCGCGCTCACCCGCAGCCTGGTCCGCCGCCATGCCTCCGGACGGACCGCCACGCCCTGGCGGCTCTGGGCCACCCACGACCTCCCCCCGGAGGTGGTGGCGCACTCGCTGCGGCGGTTGCGGATCCTCGCCATGCTGTACGCCGTCACGTTTTTCATGGCGGCGTTCTTCCCCGCCCTGGTGAGCGCGCCCGCCCGCGCGCTGCTGTTCGTCCCGGGCGAGACCCGCTGGGCACCGGCGGCCGCGTCGATCGCGCTCGGCCTCGCCGTCTTCGTCCTGGCGGGGATCCGCGAGGTCCCGGCGCGGACCGTGATGAGCGTCGCCCTGATGTTCGAGGTCGGGGGCGCCTACGGTATCGCCTTCGCGGAGTACCAGGGACTCGTGACCGGCCTGACGGCGCAGGACGGCTCGCTGGCGGGCTTCGGCCTCTCGTGGGTCGCCGCGTGGGTGCCGCTGTTCACGGTGATCGTGCCGACCCCGCCGCTGCGGGCGGCGCTGGGGGCGGCGCTGTCGGTCACGGCCGTGCCGATGGCCGTCGTGGCGGCGACGGCCGCGGGCGAGATGTCCGTGCGGATGACGGGGGAGCAGTTCTTCTTCTTCCTCGTCTTCCCGTACGGCCTCATTGTGGTCGTCGCCTTCGTCGGCGCACGGGTCGTGTACCGGCTGGGGCGCGCCGTCCGCGCGGCGCAGGAGTTGGGGAGCTACCGGCTGGTCGAGCTCCTCGGGCAGGGCGGGATGGGCGAGGTGTGGCGCGCGGAGCACTACATGCTGGCCCGCCCCGCCGCGATCAAGCTGGTGAGGCCCGAGATGCTGGGCGGGCACGGAGAGGATGGCCGGCGCCGCGCATTGGCGCGCTTCGAGCGCGAGGCACAGGCGACCGCGGCCATGCGGTGCCCCAACACCGTGGAGCTGTACGATTTCGGTGTCACCGACGACGGCGCGTTCTACTACGTGATGGAGCTGCTCGACGGGCTCGACCTCGACCACCTCGTGGAGGAGTTCGGGCCGCAGCCGGCGGGTCGCGTGGTGCACATCCTCGGCCAGATCTGCCGATCGCTCGCCGAGGCGCACGAACACGGGCTCATCCACCGCGACGTCAAGCCGGCCAACGTCTACGTCTGCCGGCTCGGCCGGGACGTCGACTGGGTGAAGGTCCTCGACTTCGGCCTGGTGAAACCGAGCGGCGAGGTCGACGTGCCGAGCCTCAAGCTGACGGCGGACAACATGATCGGGGGGACGCCGGCGTTCATGGCGCCGGAGCAGATCACCGGCGAGCAGCCGGTCGACGGCCGCACCGACCTGTATGCGCTGGGGTGCGTGGGCTACTGGTTGCTGACGGGCCGGCTGGTGTTCGAGGGCCACACGCCCGTGGACACGATGATCCAGCACGTCGAAGACCCGCCGGTGCCGCCATCCCGCCGCGCCGGGATCGACGTCCCGGCGGCGCTCGAGGCCGCGCTCCTCGGCTGCCTCGCCAAGGCGCCGGCGGACCGCCCCCCGACCGCCGACGCGCTCGCCGCTCTGCTGCGCGACGTGCCGCTCTCGGCGCCGTGGGGTCCCGAGGACGCGCGCCGCTGGTGGGCGACGCACCGGCCCGCGGCGCCGCCGTCCCCCGGTCCCGCCAGCCTCGCCGCCCCCTGACACGGCGCGCGTCGGGCCGCGGACCTTGCCCCGAGCGCTCCGCGGGGGAACATTCGCGCCCATGAGCGACCGTCCCGAGGCCGGCCCGTCCTTCCTGCGCCCGCACGAGACGCCGCGTGCGACCGCGGCGCTCTCGACGGGCGTGTCGCTGCCGCCCGACCTCGCCGCGCAGTCGGTCGGCCGCCTGCGCGTCCTGGCGTTCCTGTACGCCGCGATCTTCTTCCTCGTCGACGTGGCACCGGCGCCGCTGATGCCGGGCGCGCTCACGGAGTTCACGGGGAACCCGGCTCACTGGTTGCCCACCACGCTGTCGATCGCGCTCGGGGTCGCGGTCGGGGTGCTGACGTACACGCGGCGCCTCACCCCCGAGGTGGCCGGGATCGTCGGCCTGGCGTTCCTCGTCGCGAGCAGCTATGGCATCGCGTTCGCCGAGTATCACGACATCACGGCCGGCAAGGAGTACAAGGGCACGTTCGGCGGGTTCGGCCTGTCGTGGGTGGCGCCGTGGGTCCTGCTCTTCACTGTGGCCGTTCCCGCGCCGCCGCGCCGCGCCCTGCTCAGCGCGCTCGGAGCGGTCAGTGGCGTCCCGGTCGCGTATGCCCTCGGGCTGCGCTGGGGGCTCAATTACCTCACACTCAACGCGGGCGAGTTCTTCTTCTCGCTCGTGTTCCCGTACTTCTTCATCGTGCTGATGGCGTGGGTGGGCTCGCGCGTGATCTACCGCCTCGGCGTGGCGGTGAAGCAGGCGCGGGAGCTCGGGAGCTATCGCCTGGTGGAGCGGCTCGGCGAGGGCGGCATGGGCGAAGTATGGCGCGCGGAGCACCGGCTGCTGGCGCGCCCCGCCGCCGTCAAGCTGATCCGGCCCGAGATGCTGGGCGACGTGAGCGCGGAGCGGCGGCGCGAGGTCCTGGCGCGGTTCGAGCGGGAGGCCCAGGCCACGGCCGCGATGCGCTGCCCGCACACCGTCGAGCTGTACGACTTCGGGGTCACCGACGACGGCGCGTTCTACTACGTGATGGAGCTGCTCGACGGGCTGGACGCCGAGACGCTGGTGTCGGAGAACGGCCCGCTCCCCGCCGAGCGCGTGGTGTATCTGTGGCGTCAGGTGTGTCACTCACTGGGAGAGGCGCATCAGCTGGGGCTGGTCCATCGCGACGTGAAGCCCGCCAATGTGTTCGTGTGCTGCTACGGGCGGGAGCTCGACTGGGTGAAGGTGCTCGACTTCGGCCTGGTGAAGACGGACCGGGAGCGCGGCCCGGACGCGCGGCTCACGGTGGACGGCGCGATCGGCGGGACGCCGGCGTTCATGGCGCCGGAACAGGTCCTGGGCGACCGGCCGATCGACGGGCGTACCGACCTGTACGCCGCGGGGTGCCTCGCGTACTGGCTGCTCACGGGGACGCTCGTGTTCCAGGGCCGGACGGCCCTCGAAACCATGATGATGCACGTGCAGGCGGAGCCGGTGCCGCCGTCGCGCCGCTCGGAGCTGGCGATCCCCGAGGCGCTCGACCGGCTGGTACTGGCGTGTCTCGAGAAGGACCCCGACCGCCGCCCGGCGAACGCCGACGCGCTCGCCGATCTCCTTGGCGCGGTCCCCCTGGACGCCCCGTGGGCGGCGTCACGGGCACGCACCTGGTGGCGCGCGCACTGCCCGGCGCAGTTGCGCGCGCGCCCGGCGGTCCGTCGCTGCCTCGACGAGACCGGCGGCCCGTGATCGCCGGAGGGATCGGATGCCGCTCACGCTCGTTGTGATGGCGGCCGGCCTCGCCACCCGGTTCGGGGGACCGAAGCAGCTGACCCCGGTCGGCCCGGCGGGCGAGGCGCTGCTCGACTACGACGTGTATGACGCCGTGCGCGCGGGCTGTCGCCGCGTGGTGTTCGTGGTCCGCGCCGAGCTGGCGGACGCGTTCCACGTCCACGCGCGCGACGTGCTGGGTGACGCGCTCGAAACGGTGTTCGTCGAGCAGCGGCTGGACGATCTCCCCGGCGGGCGGATCCCGCCGACCGGCCGGGTGAAGCCGTGGGGCACCGCGCACGCGCTGCTCGCGGCGCGCGGGGCGGTGACGGGGCCGTTCGCCGTGTGCAACGCCGACGACTGGTACGGACCCGGGGCGTACCGCCTGCTCGCGGAGCACGTGCGGCGGGAGGCGCGCGCCGCTCCTCCGGTGCACGCGCTGGTGGGTTACCGGCTCGATGCGACCCTGTCGGAGCACGGCGGCGTGGCGCGCGGCGTGGCGGTGACCGATCGTGACGGCCTGCTGGCCCGGCTCGAGGAGGTTCGGGACGTGCGGCGGGACGCCGGGGGTCTCACGGGGGTCGGGCCCGACGGCACGCGCCGCGCGCTCGCGGGTGACGCGGTCGCCTCGATGAACCTCTGGGGGTTCGCGCCCGGCGTGCTCGCCGTGCTGGCGGACCAGCTCGCGCGGTTCCTCGACGCGGCGGGCGGCGACCTCGATGCCGAGTTCCCGCTGAGCACGGCGGTGAACGACCAGGTGGCGCTGGGGCAGGCGCGGTTGCGCGTGCTCACCGCGCCCGACCGATGGTTCGGGATGACCTTCGCCGCCGACCTGCCGGCGGTGCGTGATGCCGTCGCGGCGCTGGTCCGGGCGGGTGTCTACCCGGCCGATCTGCGTGCCGCGTTCGACCGATTGTGAGAGCCCCATGCGCCTGAACGCAATCGACTGGCTGGTCCTCGCTGCGTACGGGCTCGTCTCCGTCGCCATCGGCCTCATGGTCGTGCGACGCGCGAGCCAGGGCCGACACGAGTTCTTCCTCTCGGGACGGCGCCTGCCGTGGTGGCTGCTGGGGGTGTCGCTCGTGGCGACGACGTTCTCCACCGATACGCCCAACCTGGTGACCGACCTGGTGCGGACCAACGGCGTGAGCCAGAACTGGGTGTGGTGGGCGTTCGCGGTGACGGGGATGTGCACCGTGTTCTTCTACGCCAAGCTGTGGCGGCGCTCGGCGGCGCTCACCGAC
>DASPFU010000126.1:0-7394 GCA_035620935.1 Gemmatimonadales bacterium | reverse complement strand
GCACATGATGTCACACAGCCGCACCACGGCGGGGTCGGCGAGCCGGTAGCGCACGAACAGGCCCTCCCGGCGGCGCGCGACGAGGCCGAGGCGGTGCAGCATCTGCAGGTGCTTGGACAGGTTGGCCTGACGGAGTCCCGTGGCGGCCGCGACCTCGGTCACGGTCCGCTCGCCCTCGCGCAGCGACTGGAGGATCTCCAGGCGGGCGGGCTCGCCCAGCGCCTGGAAGCGCTGGGCGACGAGGGCGAGGAGCGCGGGCGAGAGCGCGGCCGGAGCATGGCCGCGGGGCCGTTTCATATTCCTTGATGGCAATATAAGCGCCCCGTCCCGGCGCCGCGCGGAGCGACTAGTGGAACGTGACGCCCAGCCCGACGGTGAACACGTTCATCCCCACGCCCGGCACGATGGTCGCGCCGTTGTACTGGATGTCACGCGAACCACCGAACAGGAAGTCGGCGATTGGGGTGATGGAGATGTTGCGGCCGACCCGGATGTCGTAGCCCACGCCGGCGCTCAATCCGAACGACTCGCCGCTGGCGTTGTCACCCCCGGCCTCGAGCATGATCGTCGAGAACCCGGCGCCACCTTTCACGAACAGGCCGCCCTGCTCCATCGGGTAGTACTGGGCGATGAAGCTCACGCTGCCCAGCGAGACGGTGGCGCCGCCCTCCTCCTTCGTCCAGCCGGTGATGTCGCCGCCCAGCAGCAGCTTCTGGTTCAGGGTGCCGCCGAGCCGGACGTGCCCGACGCCGCCCCCCTCCCGGGAGCCGGTGCAGTTGTCGCAGGTGACGTCCGCGGACCCGTAGCCCAGTCCGAACGCGATCCAGAACCCCTGCCGCGTCTGCGGGCGCTGCGCGGCCGCCCAGCCCGCTCCGATCACGGCGAGTGCGGCGATGAGGGTTACGACCCGTGCCCCGGTTTTCATGGTACCTCCATCGTGGGAAGAGCGGGACCGCGCGACCCAGGGAATCACGGCCAACGCGGCCCGCGCGCACCAGTGTGCAATGGGGGCCGCGTTGCGTCAACTCTCCAGGTCAATCTGCCGGGACCGACACCCGCTCCGGCTCCCCCGTCGACCGCTTGACCCAGGCCCCGACCGCCGCCCCGAAGTCGTCGAGGATCGTGTATACCACCGGCACGACCACCAGCGTCAGCAGCGTGGAAGTGATCAGTCCGCCGATGACCGCGTGCGCCATCGGGGCGCGGAACTCGGCGCCGGCACCGAGCGCCAGTGCCGTGGGCAGCATGCCGAAGATCATCGCCAGCGTGGTCATCACGATCGGCCGCAGCCGCAGCTCCCCCGCGTCGATCAGGGCCTGCCGGCGGTCGCTGCCGCGCGCCCGGGTCTGATTCGCGAAGTCCACCAGCAGGATCGCGTTCTTGGTCACCAGCCCCATGAGCATGATCACCCCGATCATGCTCATGATGTTGAAGGTGCCCCGGGTCAGCATCAGGCCGAGCATCACGCCGATAAGCGAGAGCGGCAGCGACAGCATGATGGCGAGCGGCTGCAGGAAGCTGCCGAACTGCGAGGCCAGGATCAGGTAGATGAAGACCACGGCGAGGGTCAGCGCCTCGACCATGTACCCCACCGTTTCGACGAAATCCTCCTGCTCCCCCCCGAACTCCACGCGGTAGCCGGCGGGCAGGTCCAGCGCCGCCAGTTTCGCCTGCGCGTCGGCCACGACCTCGGTGAGCGACCGGTTCTCGTAGTTCCCCTCGAGCTGCACCACCCGCTCCAGGCCGAGGCGTCGGATCTCGCTGGGCGCCCCGCTGGCCCGGACGCGCGCCACCTGCCCCAGCGGCACCATCACGGGCGCGCCGGTCCGCGGGTCGAGGCGCGATGCCGCCACGGGGATGCGGGCGAGGTCGGACTCCGAGCTCCGGGCCTCGACCGCGAGGCGCACGATCACGGGGTGGGACAGCCCCGTCTCGTCCTCCCAGTCTCCCGCCTCCTCCCCCGCCAGCACCGGCCGCAGGGCGGCCCCGATGCTGCCGATCGACAGGCCGACGTCGGCCGCCAGGTCGCGGTCCACGTCCACGATCACCTCGGGCTTCCGACCCTCGAGCGAGGAGCGCAGCCCGACGAGGTCCGGCACCTCGCGCAGCGACGCGGCCGCGCGGTCGGAGATCTCCTGCAGCCGCGCGAGCTCCGGCCCCTTGAGGTTGATCTGAATGGGCGCCGCCCCGCCCGGGCCCATGCCGATCGGTGTGATGCGGGCCGTCACGCCCTTGAACCGCGCCAACTCGCGCCGCATCGCGGTCTCGAACGCCTGCTGCGATCGGTCCCGGTCGCCTTTCGGAACGAGCTTCACGAACACCTGCCCTTTGTTCACCGATTCGTTCTGCTGCACGCCGCCGATGGTCGTGTAGGTCAGCGCGACTTCCGGCTGGCTCTCGAGATAACGCGCGATCTCGAGCGCCCGCGACGCCGTGTACTCGAGCGAGGCCCCCACCGGCGTCTCGATGGTCACGGCGGTCTGCTCCTCGTCCGAGGTCGGCATGAACTGTCCCCCGACCACGCCGAAGCCGAACAGGCTCATGGCCCCGATGAACGCGGCGGTGGCGATGCCGAGCGTGGCCAGGCGGTGGTCCAGCGCCCACGCGATGAGGCCGCGGTAGCGGCGCCCCAGGCCGTGGAACCCCTGATTGAACCGCTCGAGCGCCCGGCCGATCGGCCCCCGCCGTGCGCCGCCCTCGGCCTGCGGGTCGTACCACAGCGACGACAGCATCGGGTCGAGGGTGAACGACACGAACAGGGACACCAGCACGGCGAACGCGATCGTGATGCCGAACGGGAAGAAGAACTTGCCGACGATGCCCTTCATGAAGGCGACCGGGATGAACACGGCGACCACCGTGAACGTGGTGGCCATCACGGCGAAGCCGATCTCGGCGGTGCCCCGCTTCGCGGCGGTGTAGTGATCCTCCCCCCGCTCCACGTGCCGCACGATGTTCTCCCGCACCACGATCGCGTCGTCGATCAGGATCCCGATCGCCAGCGACAGCGCCATCAGGGTCATCGTGTTGATGGTGAACCCGAACGCATAGATCGCGAGGAACGCCGAGATCACCGATACCGGGAGGGTGAGGCCGGTGATCACCGTCGACCGCCACGAGTTCAGGAACAGGAACACGATGAGCACGGTGAGCAGCGCGCCCTCGACGAGCGTCTTCCGCACGTCCTCGACCGAGTTCCGGATCCAGACGGAGTTGTCCTGCACGGTCGACACCCGCACGCCTCCGGGGAGCGACGCGTTCAACTCGGCGATCACGTGGCGCACGCCGTCCACCACGTCCACCGTGTTCGCACCGGAGACCTTGCGGATCTCGAGCGACACCGCCCGCTGGCCGTTGATGTACGCGGCGTCGCGCGCCTCTTCCTGGGTGTCCGCGATGCGCGCCACCTGCCCCAGCCGGATCGGCGTCCCGTTGCGCGTGGCCACGATCAGGCTGGCGAAGTCGCGCGGGTCGCGGATCCGGCCCGCCACCCGGACGAGGCGCTCCGCGTTGCCGCGCTCCAGGCGGCCCGCCGGCACGTCCGCGTTCTCGCGGGCGACCGCCGCCGTCACCATGTCCGGGGACACCCCCAACGCCTCCATGCGGTCCGGCAGCAGCTCGACGTGGATCTCGCGCGCCAGCCCGCCCACCGTGGTGACCGTGCCGACCCCCGGGATGTTCTGAATGCGCCGGCCGATGACGTCGTCCGCGAGACGGGTGAGGTCGCGCAACGCCCACGCCCGTCCTTCGACCGCGAGGGTGAGGATGGGCTGCTGGGTGGGGTCGGCCCGGGAGATGACCGGCGGATCGATGTCCCGCGGCAGCTCGAGCCGGATGGCGTCGATCTTGGCGCGCACGTCGGCCTGGGCATCCATGATCGGAGTGCCGAGCTCGAACTGCACGAAGATCTGGGAGAACCCCTCCGTCGACGTCGACCAGATCTTCTTCACGCCCTCGACCGGATTGACCGCTTCTTCGAGGTGCTTGGTGACCTCGCGCTCGACCGACTCCGGGCTGCCGCCGGGGTACCGCGTCTGAATCACGAGGAACGGGAACTCGACGTCCGGGAACAGGTCGATCGAGAGACGCCGGTATGAGAAGAGCCCCAGCACCACGAGCGCGAGGATCATCATCGTGGCGAACACCGGGCGCTTGATCGACAGGTCGCTGAGGAACATCCGTCAGCCCTCCCGTCCGGCTACGTCGACCGCCTGCCCGGGCTCGAGCCCCTCGGCCACGCCCACCACCACCTGCGCGCCCTCGGTGACGCCCTGGGCGATCTCGACCAGGCCGGCCACCTCGTCCGTGATCCCGACCGCCACGTCCCGCCGGGCGAGCTTGCCGCCCTCGATCACGAGCACGTAGGTGCCACCGTCGGCGTCGGTGCGGATGCCGGTCTGGGGGAGCGCGAGCGCCCCGCGCACCTCGCGCAGCACGATGCGCCCCGACGCGAACAGGCCGCCCACCAGTTGCCCGCCGCGATTCGCGACCGTGACGTATACCTGGAGCTGACGCGTCGCGGGGTCGGCGGTCGCGTTGACCCGGGCGACCCGCCCGCTCACCCCCCCGGGGTATCCGCTGAGGACGAGCGCCACCGCGGCGCCGGGTCGCACCCGGGCGGCGAATTCGCTCGGCACGCTCGCCTGGAACTCGAGCTCGTCGATGTTGACGAGCTGGAACAGCGGGTCGCCATCCTTGACCCGGTCGCCACCCTGGACGTGGCGCTCGGTGACCACGCCCGTCACCGGCGCCCGGACCACCGCCTCCGAGAGCCGCTGCTGCGCCGCGGCCGCGACCGCCTCTGCCGCGCGCAGCTCCGCCAGCGCGACCTCGACGTCCCGTTCGGAGACGGCCCCTTCCTTCAGGAGGTTCTGCATCCGCTCGTAGTCCGCGGCGGCCACCCGCTGCCGCGCGTCCGCCGAGAGCGCCGCGGGCCGCACGATGTCGGTGCGGAAGCGCGCCAGGACCTGGCCGCGCCGGACGCGCTGGCCCTCGCGCACCAGCACCTCGGCGATCACCTCGCTGACCGGCGCTGTCAGGCGCACGTCGATCGCCGGGGCGAGGGTGCCCGACACGGGCAGCCCGGCCACCAGATCCACCCGCGCCGCGACCGCCACATCGCGCGGTCCGAGCACGATGGCGGGGGCCGCCGCGGCACCCTCGCCGGGCGCGCCTTCCACCCCGCCGCACGCCGCGAGCATCACCGCCGCGCCCATCATCAGTCCCGTGTATCGCGTCATCGCTCCGGTCCTCTCACGCTGATCGGTCCCAGCACGTCATCCACGCGGCGCCGCTCGACCGGCGCCGGCCGGCCCAGGGCCCGTTCCAGCTCCGCCAGCCCGACCAGGTAGTCCCGGAGGGCCTGGGCCTCGTTCACCTCCGCCCGTTGGGCCACCAGGCGGGAATCGGACACTTCGAGTTGCGTCGACATCCCGTTGGTGTAACGCACCGCCGCGATCTGGTTGGCCCGCCGCGCCTGCCGCACGGTCGCGCGCTGCGCCGCGAGCAGAGCCCCGGCGCGGCGCACCTCGGCCAGCGCCCGCTCCACTTCCAGCTCCGCCAGCTCCCGCACCTGGTCGCGCTCGGCACGCGCACGCTCGAGCGACGCCCGGGCCCGATCCTCCGCCCCGAAGGTGCGGAACCCGAGGAAGAGCGGCACCGACAACCGCAGGTCCGCGTTCCAGCTGCGGCGGAACTGGGCGTCGAACGGCGCGATCTCTTCGGGGAACGCCTGGTGCGAGAACGTGGCGCCGACGGTCAGCGATGGCCACCGGTCGGCCCGCGCCGCCGTGACCGCCTGCTCCCAGACCCGCACCGTGGCCTCGGCGGCGCGGACCGACGCCCGCTCCGGCGCCCCGAGCGTGTCGGCGGCGAGCACCGGCATCGTCGCGTCCTCCCCCGCGAGACGGGTCGTGAGGACCAGCGGCGCGTCCGCCGGCACGTTGACCAGCCGCTTCAACGCGAGCAGGGCCAGATCCCGCTCGTTCTGCGCCGCCACCACGATCGGCGCCTGATTCGCGGCGTCCACCTGCGCCCGCAGCAGATCGTACTCGGCCCGCGTGCCGGCGAGCCGGAAGCGCTGGACCTCTGCCTCGTGCGCCTGCGCCTGCACCAGCCCGGCTTCGGCGATCTCCACCAGCCGGCCCGCGTACAGCGCGTCGAGGTACGCCCGCCGCACCCGGTAAACGACGTCCGCCTCGGTCTGCGCCAGCTGCTCTTCGGACGCAAGCCGGTAGGCCTTCGCCGCGCGCAGCCCCGCGCCGACCTTGCCCGCCGCGAACAGCGTCTGACGGACCGTCACCTCGAGGTTCCAGGCGTTGGCCGCCCCGAACGGCGAGTTCGCGAAGATCGGCCCGAACGTGCTGTCGTCCCCCGCTCCCTCGAAGATCGACGCGAACTGCCGCGTGTAGACCACCGCCCCGCGTACTTCGGGCAACGCCGCGGCCGTCGCTTCGCGCACCTGTCCACGCGCGTCACCGACCTGGGCGCGGGCGACCCGCACCTCCTCGCCCAGTTCGAGGCTCCGTCGCACGGCGTCATCGAGCGTGAGCCGCACCGTGTCCGCCGGTCCCTGCGCCGCCAGCGCCCGGGCACCCGCCACGAGGGCCACCAGCAGGCCGGCCGTCATCGTACCGGATCGCATCACCGACCTCCCGGGGCCCGCGGAGCGAGCCCCTCCATCGCCAGAGTGAGCCGGGCACGCAGCTCCTGCCGCAGGGAGAACGGCGGCGTGGCAGCCTCCACGTACAGCGCGACGGTGCCGTGGTAGATGCTCTCCAGCACCTCGTGCGCCCGGCCCGGGTCCACGTCCGGGCGCATCTCGCCCGTCTCCTGCAGCCGGCGCACCACGTCCTGGCCGAGCGTGCTCCAGCGGCGGCAGATCTCATCGTCGGGGGTGCGGCGCTGACGGCCCCATTCCTGGACCAGGTGGACCGCCAGTCCCCGCTCGTCCTCATAGAAGCGGGCGAACTCGACGAATAACTCGATCAGGCGATCACGCGCCGGACCCGGCTCGGCGAGGATCGCCGCGGCGCGTTGCGCCGCCTCGGTCTGTCGCCGTTCGGCCAGGAAGGCGAACACCGCTTCCTTGCGCGGGAAGTAATTGAAGAAGGTGCCCTTGGCGACGTCGGCACGATCGCAGATGTCCTCGACGGTCGTGGCGGCGCAGCCGCGCTGGCGGAACAACTCGAGCGACGCCTGGAAGATGCGCTCCCGGGTCTCGCCCTTCTTGCGTTCGCGCCTCGTAAGCTCGTTTGATGTCATGATTTATATGATGACCTCGGTACAAAACCAGACTACGGTCATACTTGACTACGTTGCACTGTAGCGGGCTGGTTTCGAAAACGGGAGGGGGGGTGCGCCAAACGGTCCGGGGGGCCGGGACTCAAGGATCC
>DASPFU010000125.1:0-17546 GCA_035620935.1 Gemmatimonadales bacterium | reverse complement strand
GACGAACGCGCTCATCAGCTCTACAACGACGGCCAGTACGACGCAGCGGTGGATCTCCTCCGGGAGGGGCTCGGCCTCTACCCGGCGGCGGTCGAGCTGCACGTCGGCATGGGGTTCGCCCGGCTCGCCCGCGAGGAGTATGCGTGGGCCCGGCGGGCGTTCCACGAGGCGCTGGCCCTCGATCCCGACCACGAGGACGCCCTCGCCGGGCTGGGCGAGACCCTGCTCAAGTTCGGCGACCGGACCGGGGCGGTGGCCTGCTTCGAGCGGATTCTCACACTCGGCTTCCGGGACGACCACGACCTGATGCTGCAGATCGGCCGGGCGCTGTTCCGCGAGAACGTGCTCGAGCAGGCCCGTCAGTTCTTCGAGATCGCCGTCACGTCACACGCCGACTCGGCCGAAGCGGCGGCGTGCGTGGGCTACGCCGCCCACCGGCTCACCGACGAGGGGGGCGCCCTCTACTGGCTGCGCCGCGCCCTCGAGCTCGACCCCGCGCACGGCGAGGCCCGCATCTACCTGGCCAACCTGCTCTACGACCGCGGGGAGTACGAGGCCGCCCTCTTCCATCTGGAGCGCACCGAGCCCGAGGAGCACTTCGACGGGCTCGGCATCTGGCGCCTGATGGAGCTGAAACGCAGCATCTACCGGCTTCCCGACGCCGATCCCGAGCTCGCGCCGTGGAGCGCCCGGCTCGAGGACCTGGCGGGGGAGGCCGGCCCGGAGGACCTGCTGCTCGCCGAGGTCGAGGCGATGGGGGCCGACGGCCAGATCCGCGACCCGCGCCAGCTCGAGCTGTTCGGGACGCTCCTGACGGAGCTGCAGGGGATGAAGCAGCGGGGCGGGCCCGGCGAGGTCCACCGCGTGCGCACTCTGGGCGGCGTGACCTACCTCGGCACCTGGGAGGAGATCGTCCTCCAGATGAAGGAGGACGCCGAGGGCTGGGCCGGCGGGTCGCTGCGGCAGTACATGGAGGCCACCGCCCAGCGGGGCCGGCGGCAGACCGGGGTCGCGATCCCTGCGACGGACGCCGAGAGCTTCATCCGGGGAAGTGCGGACGCGGGTCTACTCAGAATCCTGCACTAACGCGGGACGGGGGACGGGGGACGGGTGGCTCCGATGCCACGCGTCCCCCGTCCCGCGTCCCCCGTCCCCGTCGTTACGATCTACACGGTCCCAGATCCGTGATCAGCGGCGCGACGAAGGTGCCGCGCACGGGCAGGACGCCGAGCGGGTTCGTGTAGAAGTCGTTGCGCTGGGCGTCGAAGCGGAACCGCCCGGAGATGGCCAGCCCACCGGTGACGGTATCCACCCGGGTCACGGAGATGAATCCGCCCTCGCGTGACAGCGCGGTCACCGTCGGATCGGTCGTCCGCGTGGACCAGAGCGCCCAGGGCCGTATCGGTCTGCAGATCGGGTCCGCCCCGCTCCCGAACGCCTCGGTGAGCGAGATCGAGTCGATGTCGAACGTCCCGGGTGCCGTCACCGCGCTCCGCAGCGTGATGACGACGTTCTCCACGGCGTTGGTGGTCGTGGGAATACCCGAATTGAGCCGGAAGGTGAGGGTGTCGCCGATCCGGCGGTAGTTCACCGCGCGCGCCTGGGCGCCCGACCGGCGGATCACGGTCCCCAGCACCGTGAAGTAGGTGCGGCCGCCGGTCGTGTCGGTGAGCAGCCGCACGTCCACGGCACCCGTGTCCGCGACGCTGTCGGCATGGACGATGAACCGCACCGGGCCCCCCGGGCTGACCGCCGTGAGCAGGCCGCTGGCCGAGTCGACCGTGTAGATCGCCGAGTTGGGCGAGGGCGAGAACCACGCCGCGGGCGGGCTCCCGCCGTCCCGCTCCACCGCGACGGGAATGGTGATCGTGTCGCCCGGCATCACGTAGATCGTGTCGAGCAGCAGCGTCACCTGGAGCGGACGCGACACGATGAGGAGCGCTCCACCCGATATGCCGTTCGCCCGCGCGACGATGATCGCGTCCCCCGGTCCCACGGCCACCACGCGGCCGGTCAGGCTGTCCACCTCCACCACGTCCTGGTCGGCGCTGGCCCAGATCACCGGGCCGGTGGGCAGCGTATCGCCACCGGCGCCGATGTAGGTGGCCGTCAGGGCGCCGGGCTGGAGCGTGTCACCGACGAACAGGGAGTCGAGCAGCGGATCCACGATGACGCGCGCGGACCCGGTGGGTCCGCTGCCGTCGCCGCAGGCGGCCGCCACGAGGAGTGCGACGAGGAGGATCGAGGGCGTGCGCTTCATGGCGTCCTGGCGTCTTAGCGTCGTGGCGTCGTGGCGTCGTGGCGTCGTACAGCGGGGCGGCAGGGCGGGGTGGCGGCTAAAACATCGACATCGCGAGGAACGACCGGAGGTTGTCGTTCGTCACGCGCAGGCGCGCGCTGAGCAGCCGCACGACCGACCACAGCAGCTTGTAGGCGATGTCGCGGTTGAAGTCGAGCAGCAGCTCGAAGTCCGAGCGCGAGATCGTGATCAGCGTGCAGGAGGTGTTCGCGATGGCGTCGGTGGAGCGCTCCGACCGGTCGAAGATCGCCATCTCGCCGAAGACTGCGCCGGGCTTCAGCACGGCGAGGGCCTCCTCGCCCGAGCCCGGGATCGTGCGGGAGATGCGCACCTCGCCCTCGGCGATGATGAACAGCCGGTTGCCGGGTTCGCCCTCCTTGAATACGTACTGCCCCATCGCGAACTTCTGCTCGCGGCAGACCTCGGCGATGCGGGCCAGCTCGCCCTCGTCCAGGTCCTGGAAGATGTGGGCCTGTTTCAGGAGATTCAGGTCTACCGCCATTGTCCAAGCTTAGCCCCAGGGGGGGGACCCGGCAAGTGAAACCGCGGTTCACCGTTGCGGATGTGGTGACGGCGCTGCGGTTGCCGCTCGCCGTCGCCTTCCCGTTGACCGAGAGCCACGGATGGCACCTCGCGATCGTGGCGACGGCCGCGGCGTCGGATTTCGTCGACGGCCGGCTGGCACGGCGGCTCGGCCCCTCGAGAGCGGGCGTCGTGCTCGATCCCGTCGCCGACAAGCTGTTCATGCTGGCCGCGTTCCTCACGGTCGCCCGTCACGGGCTCCTGACCTGGTGGGAGATCCTGCTGGTGCTGTCGCGCGACATCGTCGCGGGCCTGGGCGCGCTCGGCGTGTGGCTGCTCGAGCGACCGGTGGCGCTGCCGGCACGGGCGGGAGGGAAGGCCGTCACCGTCTGTCAGCTGCTCACCCTGGTGGCCTACATCGCCGAGTCGCCGCTCGTGCGACCGCTGGCCTGGGCCACGTCCGCGATCGCGGTGTACGCCATCTGGGACTATGGCCGGGCCGCCGCTCGCGCCGTCCATCACCCTTGAACGGAAGGCCGATGCGGATCACCCTGCTCGCCTGCCTCGTCTGTTTCGCCGCCGCGCCCGGCGCGGCCCAGGAGTACGAGCCCCCCGCCGCCGCGTCCGACGGGGGCACACGCCTCGGTCTGGACGGATTCGGGGTGCGCGGCGGGCTCGATTTCACCCACAACGGCCGGCTGGCGGTCGGGGCGACCCTCGACCTCGGCCAGCTGTTCACGTCGCGTCTCCGGCTGCGCGCGTCGGCCGAGCTGAGCGTGTTCAACGGCCCGAACGTCTATGTGGGGTCGCTCGAGCCGGTGTACTACTTCACCGGACCCGCGGAGGGCACCCGGCCGTACGCGGGACTGGGGCTGGGCCTGGCCGGCGGGGCCGAGTGCAGCGCCGATCCCGACTGTCCCGACCTGTGGCCCAACGTGGTGCTGGGTTTCGAACTGCGGTTCCGACCGACGTTCAACTGGCTGCTGGAGTATCACGGGATGGACCTGCTGCGGGAGAACCGTATCCACGTCGGGCTGACCACCAGAGCGGGAGGCTGAGCATGACGGGGCGTCCGAGCGTCGGGATCCCGACGCGGGAGGTGAGCGTCGAGTGGCAGGGGGAGGGGCTCGTCTTCGAGGGGCGGGCGGGCACCCGCCCGCCCGTGGTCGTCGACGGGGATACGCAGCGGGCGCTGTCGCCGATGGAGCTGGTGCTGCTGGCGGCCGGCACGTGCGCGGGCGCCGACATCGTGCACATCCTCACCAAGCAGCGCGTCGCCCTGCGCCGCCTGGCGATCGCGATGAGCGGCACGCGCCGCGAGACCGAGCCGCGGCGGTATCTCGCGATCCACTACCGCTTCACCGTCGAGGGCGAAGGGGCCGACGACGCGAAGGTCCGGCGTGCCGTCGACCTGTCGCTCGAGAAGTACTGCTCGGTCGTGGCGTCGCTCGCGCCGGACACGCAGGTCACGTACGACGTCGTCGTTGCGTAGCGGCCTGCTGCTGTTCCTCAGCGTGCTGCCGGCCGGGGCGGCGGCGCAGCGGCGGCTCACGGCGTGGGAGGCCGGCGTGGGTGGGGTGACGGCGCTCGCCGCGGCGGATTTCTTCGGGGCGGCCCTCGGCGTGGCGTACCGGCCCGGCGGGCAGGTGCGCCTGGCCGTGACGCTCGCGCCCGGGGTGCTCGAGGAGCGCGCCGCGCTGCGGGCCGAGGCGATGGGCCACTTCGTCGTGACGCCCTGGGCGCGCGGCGGCGTGGGGCCCTACGCCGGGTTGGGGGTGGCCTGGCAGGGGGCGGAGGGGGTACCCGGTGCGGCGTACCTCATGGCCCTCGTGGGTATCGAGGCGGCGCCGGGCCGGCGCTTCGGATGGTATGCGGAGGCGGGCGTCGGGGGCGGCGCGCGACTCGCGCTGGGGGTCCGTTGGCGGTGGTTCCCGGCCTGGTGGTAGGAGGGGGAACGGAAAACGGGCGCCCGCCGGGGCGCCCGTCACGTCATCTGGACGGCTCCTGCTATCCGCTCAGGCGTCCGCGGTGACCGTGGCCGGGGCGCGCGCGACGACCGGGCGGCAATACCGCTCGCCCAGCAGGCGCAGCTGCGACACTTCGGCTTCGGTCAGGTCCTCGTGGCGGTCGGCCAGGTAGAGCATCGTGTCGTCGAACCACTCTTTCTGGTGCTCGACCGATGCTTCCAGGACGCCACAACGGAGGATGTGTGAGAACAACTCGTCGCGGGCCTGCTCAAACGCGCTTGGTACGTACTTCTTGGGGGGGGTACGGTTCTTCCCCATGCGTGGGTGACTCCTCTCCGGGCTCGCGCCCCAGGTCCGTTCAGCGCCGGGAATGTAACGCGCGGCTCCCCCGAAGGCAAACCGAGGGTATAATGCGGAGCGCCCCGGAGGCGACATGAGCGACGAAACGTACGGCCCGGAGCAGGTGCGGCAGCTGGTGGCCCTGTTGCGGGCCCTGGCTGAGCGCATCCAGGACCTGGACCGCACGGGCCGGCTGCTGGATGCCACGCCCGAGCTGTTGCGGCTCCTCGGCACGGCCCGATCGGAACTGTTCCACTACGAGGTCCGGATCACCTACGACACCCCGGAGATCGCCGAGAGCCGGCGGATCGTGGAGGAGTCCGAGCAGCACCGGGACGGGCTCGACTTCGACGAGCCCGAGGACGACGAACCCTGGCGGAGGACGGGCGAGGAATGAACCGGTTCTACATCATGTTGGGGACGCTGGCGGTGGTGGGTGGGGCGGTCCTGTTTCTCGCGTCGCGGGAACAGCCCGTGCCCGGCGCGATCGAGGGTCCCGCCCCGGCGGTCGCGGCCGATGGGTTCACCGGCTACACGATCGGCAGCGACTCGGCACCGGTCGAGGTCGTGGAGTACTCGGACTTCGAGTGCCCGTTCTGCGCGCGGTTCGCCAACCTCCAGATGCCCGCGGTGCGCCGCCAGCTGATCGCGACGGGGGTGGTGCGGTGGCGCTTCCGGGAGTTCCCGCTCCCGAACCATCCGTACGCACGCTACGCCGCGCATGCGGCGCATTGTGCCGGAGAGCAGGGACGGTTCTGGGAGATGCACGACGCGCTCTTCGCGGATCACTCCTGGGCTCAGACCGGCAAGAACCCGGCGCGGCTCTTCAACGCGATGGCCGAGCGGACCGGCGTGGACCTGGCGGCCTACAAGTCGTGCATGGAGAGCAACCGGTTCGCGTCCCGCATCGAGGCCTCGCGCAAGGAAGGCGAGGCGCGCGGTGTGGGCGGCACGCCGGCGTTCTACGTGAACGGGGTGCCGTACCGGGCCAACCCGACCTCGGACGCCTTCAAGGCGCTGGCCGACAGCCTCGCGCGGCGCTGAGCGGTGCGGCACCGCCAGGTGATCGCGGTCCTCGCGCTCGCGGGGCTGTTCGTCTCGCTCTACCTCTGGCTCTGGAAGATCGGGCGGATGGGGGTGCTGCAGTGCGGCACCGGCGGCTGCGAGCGCGTGCAGACCAGCGACTGGGCGGTCCTGTTCGGCATCCCGGTCGCGTTCTACGGGGTCGTCGGGTACGCGGCGCTCCTCGTCACCAGCATCGCGGGACTCCGGCCGCGGCTCCTCGAACGGCGGACGCCGACGCTCGCCCTGTTCGGGATGGCGAGCGTCGGCGTCGCGTTCTCGGCGTACCTCACCTGGCTCGAGCTCGCCGTGATCCACGCCTGGTGCCGCTGGTGCGTCGGCTCGGCGCTGATCATCACGGCGATCTGGGCGGCGGCGCTCGCCGGGCTGCGCCGCCGGGCCTGATCAGCTCTCCTTCTCCTCGTACGCGTCGCGCAACCGCGCCACGACGCCCGGATCCGCCAGCGTCGTGGTGTCGCCGAGGGCCCGGCCCTCGGCGATGTCCTTGAGCAGGCGACGCATGATCTTGCCGCTGCGCGTCTTCGGCAGGTCGGCGGAGAACAGCACGTCGTCGGGGCGGGCGAGGGCGCCGATCTTCTTCGTCACGTGCGCCTTGAGCTCGTCGCGCAGGCCATCGGTCGCCGCGCGGCCTTCCTTCAGGGTGACGAACGCGGCGATCGCCTGACCCTTGAGGTCGTGCGCCTTCCCCACCACCGCCGCCTCCGCGACGGAGGGATGGTCCACGAGCGCGCTCTCGACCTCCATCGTTCCGATCCGGTGCCCGGCCACGTTGAGCACGTCGTCCACCCGCCCGAGGATCCAGAAGTAGCCGTCGTCATCGCGCTTCGCGCCGTCGCCGGGGAAGTAGACCTCCGGCCACTTGCTCCAGTACTGTCGGCGGTAGCGCTCGTCATCGCCCCAGATGGTGCGGAGCATCCCGGGCCACGGGCTGGTGATGGCGAGATAGCCGCCGCCGACCGGGACCTGGTGCCCCTCGCCGTCGAGCAGGGTGGCGTCGATACCGGGGAACGCGATGGTGGCCGACCCGGGCTTCGTGGTCACCGCACCCGGGAGCGGCGTGATCATGATGCCGCCGGTCTCGGTCTGCCACCACGTGTCCACGATCGGGCAGCGGCCACCGCCGATGTGCTCGCGGTACCACATCCACGCTTCGGGGTTGATCGGCTCCCCGACGGTGCCGAGCAGTCGCAGCCGCGACAGGTCGTGTCGGGCCGGGTGCTCGGCGCCCCATTTCATGAAGGCCCGGATCGCCGTCGGGGCGGTGTAGAACACCGTGACCCCGTGGCGGGCGCAGATCGCCCAGAACCGGTCCTTGGACGGGTGGTCCGGGGCACCCTCGTACATCACCTCGGTGGCACCCAGCGCCAGGGGACCGTACACCACGTAGGAGTGTCCCGTCACCCAGCCGATGTCGGCGGTGCACCAGAAGACGTCGTCGTCCTTCAGGTCGAACACCCACTTGGTGGTCGCGTACACGTGGGTGAGGTATCCGCCGGTCGTGTGCAGGATGCCCTTCGGCTTGCCAGTCGTCCCGGAGGTATAGAGAATGTAGAGCGGGTCCTCGGCGTCCATCACTTCCGGCTCGCAGACCGCCGCCGCCGCGGCCATGCGCTCGTGCCACCAGACGTCGCGGCCCGCCTGCATCGTGACCTCCTGGCCGGTGCGGCGCAGCACCACCACGTGGCGGATGCTGGGGCACTCCCGGACGGCGTCGTCGGCGCTCTGCTTCAGGGGCACGATGGTGCCGCGGCGGTAGCCGCCGTCCGCCGTCACGAGCACCTTGGCCTCGGCGTCGTTGATGCGGTCGCGCAACGACTCGGCCGAGAACCCGCCGAACACGACGGTGTGGGGGGCGCCGATGCGGGCGCAGGCGAGCATCGCCACGGCGGCCTCGGGAACCATCGGCAGGTAGATCGCCACCCGGTCGCCGCGGGCCACCCCGAGGTCCTTGAGCACGTTGGCGAAGCGGCTCACCTCGGCGAGCAGGTCGGCGTAGGTGAGTGACCGGGTGTCCCCCGGCTCCCCCTCCCAGATGAGGGCGGTGCGCCCTCCGCGCCCGGCGCGCACGTGGCGGTCGAGACAGTTCACCGAGGCGTTGAGTTTGCCCCCCACGAACCACTGGGCGTGGGGCGGCTTCCACTGGAGCACCCGGTCCCAGGGCCGGACCCATTCGAGCTGGCGGGCCCAATCCGCCCAGTAGGCTTCCCGGTCCTGGGCCGCCCGCTGGTATGCCCCGTGGTCGCGGACGTGTGCCGCCCGGACGAACGCGGGCGGCGGGGGGAAGGAGCGCTGCTCGTCGAGGAGCGTATCGATGCGTTCGGTCGCCATAAGCTCAGGGCAGAGAGTGGGCTAACGTATGCCGCTCCGCGCCGCCCCGGTCAAGCGGTGGGGCGCCGCGGCGGCCTCGGATTTGCAGTTGCAAGGTGTGGACCGCCACCCCCGCCGTGAGGAGGACGATGGAACATTCCGTGTCCGCAGCGCAACCGCTCCACAAGGTGTTGGCCGCCCCCGACGAGCTCACACTCGACCACCGGACCTGGTTCCGACGCGCGGCGGGGGACCTGCTCACCGCTCTGCCCGAAGGCTCCGGGCGGCTGGTGATCGACCTGTCGAGCACCCGCCACGTGGATTCGGCGGGCCTCGGTGCGCTGATGCTGGTCCAGCGCAAGGCGGCCGAGCGGCGTGTGCCGGTGAGCCTCCGCGGCGCCTCGGAGGAGCTGCGGTTCCTGCTCGTCCTCACCAAGCTCGACGATCTGTTCGAGATCGAGGGCGGCGCGGCGTAGCCGGACCCCGAGGGCCGGGTATATTCCGGCCCATGTCCGCTGGCTCTCCGAAGCGCCGGGTGCTGTTCGTCGAGGACGAGCCGGCGCTCCGCAAGTCCTACGAGCGGTTCTTCGCCGCCCGATACGAGCTGGCCTTCGCCGGGACTGGCGCCGAGGGCCTGCGGCAGCTGGGGGCGTTCGAGCCGGACGTCCTCGTGCTGGACCTGCGGCTCCCGGATACCGACGGCATCGCCCTGCTCCAGACCATCCGTCGCTCGCACCCGGCCCTGCCGGTCGTGGTGACGACGGCGTACGTGTCGATGGAGCCGCTGATCAGCGTGCTCAAGCTCGAGCACAGCGCCTACCTCGTGAAGCCCTACGACCTGAACGACCTGGCTGCCCGAATCGATGCTGCGGGCTGAGGGACTGCGGCACGCCTTCGGGCGGATCCGGGCCCTCGACGACATCTCCTTCGCGCTCGCGGCGGGCGAGACCCTCACGATCCTGGGGCCGAACGGCGCGGGGAAAACCACCCTGCTGCGCGTGCTCGCCGGGTTGATCCACCCGCAGGGCGGCCGCGTCGCGCTCGAGGGCGGGCGCCGGGCGGTAGGATGGATCGGGCACGCCGCCCACCTGTACGGACACCTCACCGTGCGCGAGAACATCCTCTTCTGGGCGGCCCTGTACGACGTCCCCGGCGGGGCCCGCGCGGCGCGGACCGATGCGGTGCTGGCGCGGGTGGGCCTGGCCGACCGGACCGGACAGCCGGTGCGCACCCTGTCGCGCGGGCTGCTGCAGCGGACCGCCATCGCCCGGGCGCTGGTGCACGACCCGCGGGTGCTGCTGCTCGACGAGCCGTTCACGGGGCTGGACCTCGCGGCGGCGGCGGAGTTCCGCCGGCTGCTGCACGAGCTGGCGGCGGGCGGGCGTGCCATGGTGCTGGCGACGCACAACGTGGAAGAGGGGGCGGAGCTGGCGACCCACGTGGCGTTCCAGCGCGCGGGGCGCTTCGTCGCCTTCACCTCCCGCGCGGGGCGCGGGGCCCCGGAGATCGCCGACGCCTACCGGCGGGCCATGGCCGATGCGTGAGATGCTGCTGCATGCCTGGCTGGTCCTGCGCAAGGACCTGGTGCTCGAGTGGCGGGCGCGCACCGCGTTCCTGTCGACCCTGGTGTTCACGGTCCTGGTGCTGCTGGTGTTCAACTTCGGGCGGGACCCGACGGCGATCGGACCGCTCGATCTCGCACCCAGCGTGCTGTGGGTGACGTTCACCTTCGCGGCGATGCTCGCGCTCAACCGCGCGTTCCAGCTGGAGCTCGAGAACCAGGCGCTGGACGGGCTGCTGCTCGCACCGGTGTCGCGCCACAGCATCTATCTGGGGAAGCTCGGGGCGAACCTCGCCTTCGTGGTGGTGGTGCAGGCGATCGCGCTGCCGCTGTTCGCGCTGTTCTTCAACGTGGACGTGGGGCGCGTCCTGGGTCCGCTCGTCGCCGTGATGCTGCTGGCCACCGTCGGGTTCGTGGCGGTGGGCACGCTGTTCAGCGTGATGGTGATCCGCACCCGATTCGCGGAGCTGCTGCTGCCCGTGCTGCTGCTGCCGTTCCTCATCCCGCCGTTGATCTGGGCGGTGATGACCACCGCGAAGCTGTTCGCGGGACGTCCCTTGAGCGAGGTGGTGGGGTGGCTTAGGTTGCTCGCGGCGTACGACATCATCTTCGTCGCGCTCGCGACGGTCCTCTTCCCCGTGACGGTGAGCGAATGAACCACATCCGCGTCGGCCGCTGGATCTCGGGGGGTGCGCTGGTCCTGCTGGCGGGCGTGTACGTCCGCGCGCTGGCGTTCACGCCGATCGAGCGCTCCCAGGGGCTCGCTCAGAAGATATTCTACGTGCACGTGCCCGCCGCCTGGGCGACGATGCTGGCGATGGGGCTGGTCGGCATCGCGAGCATCCTCTTCCTGTTGGTGAAGGACGACCGCTTCGACCGGTTCGCCGAGTCGTCGGCGGAGGTGGGGACCGCGTTCTCGCTCGTGATGCTCACGACGGGCCCGATGTGGGGCAAGCCGATCTGGGGCACCTGGTGGACGTGGGACGCGCGGCTCACGCTGACGCTCTTCCTCTTCTTCCTGTTCATCGGGTACCTGCTGCTGCGCAGCGCCGTGACCGACGCGGGGCTGCGCGCCCGCTACTCGGCCGTGCTGGGCATCTGCGGGCTGGTGCTGCTGCCGTTCATCCATCTGAGCGTGTATTTCTTCCGCACGCTGCACCCGCAGCCGATCGTCCTCAAACCGAGCGCGCCGTCCCTGCCGGGGCCGATGCTGGTGACGCTCCTCTGCTCGGTGACGGTGTTCACCCTGCTGTATGTGGGATTCGTGATGCAGCGGTACGGGATCGCCGTCGTGCGCGACGAAAGCGAGCCGCGCCATGGTTGACGGGATGCCCGACAACGGCGGGTACATGGTCGCCGCCTACATCGCGGCCGCCGTGATCGTCCTCACCTACGCGGTGGCGCTCTACCGACGCGGGCGCCGGCCCTAGGCAAGCGCGGCGTCCCACGCTGAAGCGCGGGCCCGGTGAATCGCTGTGCTGAAGCCCACCACGCTTCAGCGTTGTGCGGTGCCGGGCCCATCCTTCAGGATGGGCACACTCCAACCGCCGGGCGCCCGATTGTGACGATGCCGACCGAGCCCCTCCCGACCGCCGTGCTGCTGGTGACGTTCGGTACGCTCATGGCGGTGAGCGTGCTGCTCAGCCGCGCGTCGGAACGTCTCCGCGTCCCCGTCCTGCTCCTCTTCATCCTCATCGGCATGGCCGCGGGCTCCGAGGGCATCGGGGGCCTGTGGTTCGAGGACTACGCGTTCACGTTCCGCGTCGGGACGGTGGCGCTGGCGCTGATCCTCTTCGACGGCGGGCTCAACACCTCGATGCGGGCCGTGCGCGACGCGGCGCGCCCCGCGGCGGTGCTCGCGACCGTCGGGGTGGTGGCCACGGCCGCGGTCGTGGCGGCCTGCGCGCGTCTCCTCGGGGCATCCTGGGCCGAGGGCATGCTCCTCGGCGCGATCGTGTCGTCGACCGATGCCGCGGCGGTGTTCGCGGTGCTGCGCAACAGCGGCCTGGTGCTGAAGCGCCGCGTCGGCGTCACCCTGGAGCTGGAATCCGGCCTGAACGATCCCGTCGCCGTGATCCTCACGATGGCGTTCACCGGCGCGCTGGTATCGGGGGAGCCGGCGGGGTGGCGGCTGGTGCTGGACGTCGTGACGCAGTTGGCCATCGGCGCCGGCCTGGGCGTGGTGATTGGCCACGGGGCGCGTGCGCTGCTCGGACGGGCGCGCCTGCCGACCGGGGGGCTCTATCCGGTGCTCACGGTCGCGGTGGCGTGCCTGGCCTTCGGTCTGCCCACGCTGATGGCCGGCAGCGGGTTCCTCGCCGTGTACGTCACCGCCATCATCCTGGGCGCGGGACCGCTGCCTCACCGGTTGGGGCTGCTCCGCGTGCACGACGCGATCGCGTGGTTCGCCCAGGTCGCGATGTTCGTCCTGCTGGGACTGCTCGCGTTCCCCTCGCGGGTCCTGCAGTCCGCGCCGATGGGTCTCGCGCTGGCCCTGTGCCTCGCGATCGTGGCGCGACCCGTCGTGGTGGCGCTGTGCCTGGCGCCGTTCCGCTATCCGCTGAAGGAGAGCGCGTTCATCGGCTGGGTCGGGTTGCGCGGGGCGGTGCCGATCATCCTGGCGACCTACCCCGTGATGGCGGGGGCCCCCGGGGCGGACCGGATCTTCGACATCGTGTTCTCCATCGTCGTCGTGGGCACGTTCATCCCCGGGAGCACGGTCGCCTGGCTGACGCGCCGGCTCGGTCTCGAGTCCGGCGAACCGCCGCGTCCGCGGGCCGTCGTGGAGATCGAGTCGTCGGAGCCGCTCAATGCCGAGGTCCTGTCCTTCTACGTCGAGCCGGACGCGGCGGTGGCCGGGGCCCGCATGGCCGACTTGCCGTTCCCGCCGGGGGCGGCCGCGATGCTGGTGGTGCGCGGCCGGGAGCTGATCGCGCCGCGGGGCGGCACCGTGCTCCAGCCCGGCGACCACGTGTTCGTGTGCACGCGCCGGGAGGACCAGGCGACGCTGCAGCTCCTGTTCGGTCGCCTGGAGGAGAACGTGGGAGAGGATGCGGCGGAGGTGGAGGAGGGCTGACGGGGTGAACCACACCACAATTCAGCGTTGTGTCGTGCCGGGCCCATCCTTCAGGATGGGACTGGCGGGCGTCCGGTCCAACTTCGCTCGCTCTTCCTCGAGACGCTGCGCGCCGTCCGGCATCCGGTCGGCCCACAGCGCGAGCGCCGCATCCGCGGCCGCGCGATCGCCCGCAGCGGACAGGGCCCGCGCGTTTGCGAGCAGCGCGTCGGGGCCGGCCCCCGCGGCGTGCGCCCGCGCGAACCGCGCGGCGGCGTCGGCGAATCGACCGGCGCGGGCGTACAGCTCGCCGGCGGCCGTCAGGGCGTCCGGGCGCTCCTCGATGGTGATCGCGCGTTCATAGGCGGCAAGCGCTTCGTCCTGGCGGAAGGCCGTCAGGCAGGCGCCGGCCAGCAGCATCCAGGCGTCGGGCGAGTCGGGGAACCGCTGCGCCGCCGCTCGCCCGGCGGCGAGGGTGCCCGCGTGGTCGCCGCGGTCGCGGCGCAGCTCGACCAGACGGACGTGGGCGTCGCCGAACGCCGGCGCGAGCGCGCAGCCGACCCACAGCAGGCGTTCGGCGGTAGCGGGCGCCTGCGCTCGCAGCTCGCCGGCCCGGCGCAGGGCGATGCGCGTCAGCGCGGCGCGCGCCGCGGCCAGCGCCCGGACGGGCGCGGCGGGCCCCGAGTCGCTCAGAGGTCCGTCGGGTCCCGCGGGAGGAGGACCAGCTTCCACAGGAGCCCGGCCACCACCGCGCCGAGCAGCGGCCCCGCCCAAAAGACGACCTGGCCATGGAGGTCGCCCGAGACCACCGCCGGGCCGAAGGCGCGCGCCGGATTGAACGCCGCGCCGGTGAGCGGGCCGGCCACGAGGGCGCCGACGAACACGGTGAGGCCGATCCCGAAGCCGCCCACCGCGGGGGCGTCCGCGGCGACCGCGGTGCCGAACACGGCAGACACGAGGAAGAACGTCAGCAGCGCCTCGATCCATACGCCCTGCATCAGGGTGACGCTCGCCCCGAGCGAGGGCGCGCCGTACACTGCGAGCTCGCCCGCGGCCGGGGGCAGCAGCAGTCGGACGCACAACGCGCCGGCCAGGGCGCCGAGCAGCTGTGCCGCGACGTAGGTCCCCACCGCGCGGCCCGGGTGGCGGCCCGCCACCCACAGGCCGACGGTCACGGCGGGATTCACGTGTCCGCCGGAGATCCGCATCGTGGCGGTGATCACGATGGCGAGCGCCACCCCGTTGGCGAGCGACACGCCGAGGGCGCCGAGGGCGTTGCTGGTCGCGGCGTTCATCACCACGGAGCCGGCGCCGACGAAGACGAACAGCGCGGTGGCCACGAATTCGGCCACGAGCGGCCGGATGGTCTTGAGATTCACGGATGTCCTCGCCAGTGGGGTGAAGGGCCAGCCAATCTACGCGCCGCCGTCCGCGCGCCGCAACACCAGCGACGCGTTGATCCCCCCGAAGCCGAACGAGTTCGACAGCACCGCGTCGGGCTCGGCCGCCCGCCCGTCGCCGGGGAGGCAGTCCAGGTCGCAGCCCGGGTCGGGATGCTGGAGGTTGACCGTCGGCGGCAGCCAGCGCCGCCGCATCGCCAGCGCGCAGATCGCCGCCTCGATGGCGCCGCTCGCGCCGAGTGCGTGGCCGTAATAGCCCTTCGTGCCGCTGATGGCGAGTCGCCACGCGTGGTCGCCGAACACCTGCTTGATGGCCGCGGTCTCCGTGATGTCGTTGAGTGGAGTCGCCGAGCCGTGGGCGTTGACGTACCCGATCTCCGCGGGCGTGACTGCGCCGTCGGCGAGGGCGAGCTGCATCGCGCGGGCGGCCTGCCGGCCGTCGGGCCGCGGGGCGGTCATGTGGTGGGCGTCATTGGTACACCCGTAGCCCACGACCTCCGCGTACAGCGGCGCCCCGCGGGCCAGGGCGCGGCCCCGCTCCTCGAGCACCAGCACGGCGGCGCCTTCGCCCATCACGAACCCGTCGCGATCGCGGTCGAACGGACGCGACGCCGCCGCGGGATCGTCGTTGCGGGTGCTCATCGCGCGGATGATGCTGAACGCCGCGTAGGTGAGCGGGGCGAGCGGCGCCTCCGCGGCGCCCGCGAACATCACGTCCGCGCGTCCCGCGCGGATCGCGTGGAACGCGTCGCCCACGGCGATGGTGCCCGAGGCGCAGCTCATCGCGTTGGTGGAGTTGGGACCGGTGACCCCCAGCGCGATCGCGATGTTGCAGCTTGCCGCGCCGGGGAACACCGCCAGCGCCAGCGTCGGGTCGAGGCCGCGCACGCCCTCGGCGAGGTAGCGGCCGACCTGCGCCTCCGCGAACGCCACGCCCCCCAGGGCCGAGCCCATCGTCGCGCCCACGCGGTCGGGGTCCTCGCGCGCGAGGTCCAGCCCGGCGTCGGCCAGCGCCAGCCGGGCGCTCGTCACCGCGAGCTGGGAGAAGCGGTCGAGGCGGCGGGCGCTCCGCCGGTCGAGATGGTCCTGCGGCCGGAAGTCGGGGATCTCCGCGGCGATGTGCGACCGGAAGGGCGAGCTGTCGAAGCGGGTGATGGTCCGCACCGCCGACCGCCGCGCGCGCAGCCCCTCCCACAGTCCCTCCACGCCGGTGCCGACCGGCGTCACCGCGCCGATGCCGGTCACCACCACCCGCCGCCCGCTCACGCCGCCTCCACGTGTCGCTTGATCCCCGCGAGGGTGCGCGACGCGATGCCGTGGACGAACACCGGTCCGATCACGTGGCGCGCCGCGAGGCCGCCGATCAGCGGCCACCGCGGCCCCGCCCATTCGTGCACGATGCTCACGTGCGCGAGCCCTGAGGGGTCCGGCGTGATCCGCCACAGCACGTCCATCCCGGTGGTGATCCCGCGCACGTGGCGATAGCGGACCTCGAGCGCCGCGCTGTCGCTGTCCATCTCGGACGTCCACCACGTCGGCCAGGGCAGCGGACCGAACGGCCGCACCGCCGCCATCTCGACCACGCCGCCGCCGGGACGCCGCTCGAGGAAACGGACGCGGCGATAGTGGGGCAGGATCTCGGGCCAGCGCTCCACGTCCCGGGCCGCGTGGAACACGTGCGCCGCCGGCGCCCGTATCGAGATGGCGTCAATCGTCCGCAGGCGGACCTCCCCCGGCCGCGAGCCGCCCGTATCGGGCGCGGAAGTAAGTGAGCGGCGGGCGGTCGAACGCCGTCCCACCGATCACGAGCCCGATGAAGATGGTGTGATCCCCGGCGGCCACGCGGTCCCGCATCGCGCACACGATGTGCGCCACGGCGCCGGCCACGAGCGGCAGGTCGTGCGGCCCCGCGATCACGGGGATCCCCGCGAACCGGTCGACCGAGTCCTCCGCGAAGCGCCGGCTCACCGCCTCCTGATCCGCCGCGAGGACGCTGAGCGCGAAGCGGGGCGCCGAGCGCAGCACGTCGTGCATGTCGCGCGTGCGGTCCACGCACACCAGCAGCAGCGGCGGGTCGAGCGACACCGACGCGACGGCGTTCGCCGTCATGCCGAACGGCCGGCCGTCCACCGCGCGGGCCGTCAGGACGGTGACGCCGGTGGCGAACCGGCCGAGCAGGGCGCGGAACAGCTCCGGGGGGACGCCGACCTCGGTCACAGCAGCATCCCCGCGAGGGCCCGGGGGGCGAGCACCCGGCGCGCGGGCACCACGTTGCCGCACGCGCCCACCAGCGCCTCGGCCAGCGCCGGCCGGCGGGCGAGGCGGCCGATGACGCGCTCGGCCAGTTCCGGCCACGCGATCCCGACCGCGATCAGCCGCTCGAGCGCCCACTTCCCGGCGAAGGCGGCCCGCCGCGCCCGGCGATACGGCGCCAGCGCGCCCGCGGTGACGGGCTCCGACCGGCGCAGGGCCACATCGAGCGTCGCCGCCGCGAGTTCGGCACCGCGCAGGGCGGCGAACAGCCCCTGCCCGGTGAACGGGTCGAAGAAGTCGGCCGCGTCGCCGACGAGCAGCGCGCCGTCGGTCACCGACGGGCTGGTCCACTGCGCGAACGGCCCCGTCGCGAGCACGCGGCGCACCAGTCCACCGGGCGGGACGCGGTCACGCAGGGCGGGGAACGCGTCGAGGGCACGCACGAAGTCTTCGGCGGAACCGTCGATCAGCTCGCGCCCCCGGCGCCGCGCCGTGCCGATCGGGACCACGAGCGCGATGGTCGCGAGGCCGTCGCCGATCGGCCCCATCCCCACGTAGCCGCCGCGCCCGACGTGCATCTCCCCCACTGTCTCGAGGCCGGCCACACCGGCGGCGTGGGCGGTGAAGGCCACCCGGCGCGGCGGCGTCGCGACCCGGCGCCCCAGCCGCCGGGCCACGACCGAGCGCAGGCCGTCGGCCCCCACCACGACGCGCGCCTGCAGCGTCTCGCGGATCCCGCGTGGCGTGCGTGCGTCCACGC
>DASPFU010000124.1:0-10850 GCA_035620935.1 Gemmatimonadales bacterium | reverse complement strand
CTTGCCCGCGCCATCATCGCCGTGATACCCTCAGTTCGCGATCCATGCCCACCTTCGCCGGGACCCGCACCGAGCTTGCGGCCGCGCGCGCCGCGTTCCAGGCCGAGATGACGGCGGCCGGGGCTGCCGCGGTGTGGCAGCGCTTCCCCGGGCGGATCGGTCTGGTGCTCTCGGGCGGCGGCGCCCGCGGGGCCTACGAGGCCGGCGCCCTGCTGGCCTTCCAGGACGCCGCGCTGCCGACCCACATCGTGGCGGCGACGTCCATCGGCAGCGTGAACGGGGCGAACTTCGCCGCGCATTCCTCCACGGTAGTCGGCAACGCGGATCAGCTGACGGAAGACTGGCTCACGATCACACCCCGCGCGCTCGGCATCGAGTGGACGCGCTACGGGTGGATGGTGGTCGGCTCGATCGCCCTGTCGGCGGGCGTCGGCAACCTCCTGCTCCTGATCGGCCGGCTGCTCGGCCTGGAAGTCCAGCTGCACAGCCCCGGCGTGGCGTGGATCTCGCTGGCACTCGCGGGCGCGGCGGTGATGCTCTTCTACCCGCAGCTGCCGTACGTGTACTTCGTCGCCGCCCGGAGGATCCGGCGCGAGGGCGGGGACGTGGACCGCCGGCGCCTGCGCATCTCCATCGTCGCCAACGCGCTGATCCTCGCGTTCCTCGTCGCGATCGTGATGTCGCTCAACCTCCACACGACCCTGCGGACGCTGCTGATCCGCTCGCCGCTGCTGGTGGGCGCCGGGGTGGCGGTGCTGTTCCTGCTGCGGTGGGTGGAGCAACGGCAGCGCGCCCGCGTGAGCCGGCTGTGGGAGAAGATGGTCCGGGCGCCGCTCGACACCGGTTTGTTCAATAACTTCGACCGCTCGAAGTACCTGCGGGCACGGATCCCGGCGGCCCCGCTCACCGCCTCACCGATCCGCTTCGTCGTCACCACGACCGACCTGGAAGACGGCTCGCCGACCTACTTCTCCAACACGCCCCCCGATCGCCTGGCCGCCGACCCCGGGGTGGACCACCGCTTCGTGGCCCGGGAGGTCGTCTACCAGCCCGACCTGCTCCCCGCGATCGTCGCCTCGTCGGCGCTGCCGATCGCGTTCGAGCCCCTGGTGCTGGAGGACCGTCTGCTGTCGGACGGCGCGATCGTGGGGAGCCAGCCGATCCGCCCCGCGATCCGCCTCGGGGCGGACGTGCTGTTCATCGTGCTGCTGAATCCGCCGCGCGGCTCGATGCGGCGCGGCCGGATCACGTTCCTGGACGTGGGCCTGCGCGCGCTCGACATCCTGATGCACCAGAACCTGCGGACCGACCTGCAGACGACGCGGGAGGCGAACGGGCTGTGCGAGCGGGCCGCCGGGGAGCTCGGCGTGCCGCCGGAGACGATCACGATCGAGCTGGGGCACCGGCGCTTCCGCTACATCCGTCCCTTCACCATCCGGCCCGCCGCGCCGCTCGGCGCCGGGATCCTGGACTTCGGCGCGCTCGCCACCGGGGCGATGATCCTCCACGGCTATCGCGACGCCGCGGTGCAGATCCGCGAGTTCCTGGCGTATGCCCCGCAGTCGCACTTCGGCGCGGCGCGGCACGTGCTGCGGATGGCCCCGGCGTGAATGGGTTCGCCGCGTCGGTGGGTTGCTGCGCCTTGGCGCTGTGCATTGTCGGGCTTGTGCTTTAGCGCCCACTCTTTAGAGTGGGAACGATGGACCTCGCGAGGACGTCCCGCCCGCCGGCGCTATCGTTTCTGCCACGTCGATCGCAGGTCCTGCGTCACCAGCTCGATCAGCGTGTTCACCATTGGCCCGTACTCCTTCTCCGGGTCCCGCGCCATGAAGTCGAGCTGGCCGTTCACGATCTGCACGCCTCCCACCTTGCGGGTCGCCCAGGCGCTGGAGCGCCAGACGGTGCCGCCCGACTCGGTCGAAAGCAGACGTACCGACAGGTCCGCTCGCACCGTCGCCTCGAGGTGCGGCGTCACGAGCCCGCCGAGCCCGCCCGATGCCTGGGGGTTCGTGATCTTGAGATGGCCGGCGAACACCGCCGCCACGCGGCGCTGCCGCCCCAGCTCCTGCGCCGCGGCCACGCCGAGCGTGGGCTCCCCGACGCGCCGCAGCAGCGTGTCCTGCGGACCCAGCTCGAGCACCTCGATCCCCGGCTGCGCCGCCAGCACCGCCTCGGCGAACCGCTCGGTGGCGAGCTGGTGCAGCGACCCCCTGGCGTTCTCGATCGTGAACGTCACGATCGCGAGCTTGCCATAGGGATGCAGGTCGAGCGCCGGCGGGACCAGCACTTTGTTCGAGCCGCAGCCGAGGCCGAGGAGGGCGATGGTGAGTCCCAGTCCGGTGATCGCGCGCATTGTACTCTCCGAGGTTCGGGCCTTGCCGGCGGCTCACTCGTCGTAGGCGCGGGCCGAGTCCCACTGGGCACCCAGGCCCAGACGCGAAACCCAGCGCTCCACGGACTCGTGGTCGACGAGTCTGTCGCTGATGCGGAGCATCCGGGCAACGTCGCGCAGGTGTCGCTCCGAGCCGCCAGCCTTGTGGTACTCGAGCTTCTTCACGATGACGTACTCGATGGGCGCGAGCCACATCTCCTCGGCATCCAAGGGGATGCGCTGGCGCCGCTCGAGCCCCCAGGCGGCGAGCCGATCGTCCCCCGCGACGTAGATATCTGCCCGCATCGCCGATGGGATGTGCAGGACATTGAAGTGACCTCCCGATCCACGCCCGGCTTCCTGCTCCAGCGTCTCGACGGGGGGCACGTAGTAGTCTTCGGTGGGATAGGCGGTGGACAGCCTGGGGGCGTCCGCGGGCGTCAGGCGCACCACGATATCGACGTCGTTGGTGAGCCGCGGCTCGCCGTACACGATGGCGGCGACACCGCCGGTCACCATGTAGGGGATTCCGAGCGCGGCGAGCGGGGCGATGAGGCGCCGGTGCAGCTCAGGAACGAGCATCGAGGAACTGCTGCCGCACGTGCTCCTCGACTTCCGCGTCGCTCAAGTCCGGCCGCACGCTGCGCAGCCAGGCCCGCTTGAGCGTCCAGGCCGCGGCCCGCAGCTCTTCTGCGACGGCGAGTTTCTCTGCCGCGCTCATCTGAGCCAAACGTCTGGCCTGAAGATCGGCGACGCGCGTGTCCATGACCGGAAGGTGCCGCCCGGGAGACGTGCCCGCAACTTCCCCCACGTCGACCGCAGATCTTCCGTCACCAGTTTGACCCGGCGGTTCAGAACCAGGTCGCCACCCAGTTTGCTATTCTCGCGGTGCCGGTACACTGTTAGCGAGCATTTCACTCGGGTATCACATCCGTTCACGCGCATCGGGCCAGGCTTTGGGCCTACAGGGGAGAAGGAATGCGTCGTTCACTGACAGCGATGATCGTGTTCGCGTTCGCAGTCGCCTGCAAGGACAGCACCCAACCCCCACTTCACCTCATCGAGAACGGAGGGTTCGAGACGGGCGACTTCACAGGCTGGACCACGTTCGACGCCGCCGGCGGCTCCGGGGGGTTCATCGTCAGCGCCGACACGATCATGCCCACGAGCACCCTCGTCGTGCTGGAACCGCCCGAGAGCACCTACGCGGCCATCACCGACCAGAGCGGCGGCGGCACGCACATCCTCTATCAGGATGTCTCCCTCCCGGCCAACCGGAGCGCCGCCCTGCACGCGACGATCTACCTCCGGAATGAGGCTGTCGACTACGTGATCGCCGCGACCGGCGGGCTGGCGTTCGACGGTGGGGTTGCCAATCAGCAGTTCCGCGTGGACGTGATGAACTCCGCGGCAGGGGTGACCGACGTCGGCACCGGCGTTCTCCTCAACGTCTATCAGACCCAACCCGGCGACCCGCTCATCAGCGGATACGTGACGGTGACGGCCGACCTCACCCAGTTCGCGGGGCAGACGGTCCGCATCCGCTTCGCCGAGGCGGACAACCAGAACTTCTTCCATGCCGCCGTGGACGCGGTGGACGTGGTGGTGAACTGACGGAGTCAGCGCCACATCTCCTTGAGTCGGGCCGCCACATCCACCCGGGCGGCGAGCGCGGCGTCGCCATCGCTGCCCGCCGCCCGCGGCGCCGCCACTCCGCCCTCGAACAGCTCGGCCACGGTCGCGGGGATGAACCGGGTGCGCGGCGCGTACACGTGCGCGTCGCCGTTGGGCCGGCCGCCCGTGTAGAACCGGTGCGGTTGCAGCACGTACAGACTGTCCCGCGCCCGCGTCATCGCGACGTATAGCAGCCGCCGCTCCTCCTCGATCTCGTCCGGCGTGCCGGTCGCCATGTCGGACGGGATGCAGCCGTCCACCACGTGCAGCACGTACACGGCGTCCCATTCCTGGCCCTTGGCCGAATGGATCGTGGAGAGGATGAGGTAGTCCTCGTCCAGTAGGGGTTGTCCCGCCTCGTCGCCCAGCGCGCTCGGCGGGTCGAGCGTCAGGTCCGTGAGAAAGCTCTCGCGGCTGGCGTGGTCGCCCGCGAGCCGCTCCAGCTGCTCCAGGTCGGCGATGCGGACGTGCGGGGCCTCGTACAGCCGCTCGAGATACGGCTCGTACCACTGCCGCACGGCGCCGAGCTGCCCCGGCCACTCCGCCGCCCGGTGCAGCGTGCCCAGCAGCTCACCGAACGCCGGCCAGTCCACGCGGGCGGCGGCGGGCACGTCGAGTTGCGTCAGCACGGCGAGATCGAATGCCGCCTGCTCGAGCTCGTCCAGCACGCGCCGCGCCGACGCGGGGCCGAGCCCCGGGAGCAGCTGGAGCACCCGGAACGCCGCCATCTCGTCGCGCGGGTTCTCGGCCCAGCGCAGCACGCACAGCACGTCCTTCACGTGGGCGGCCTCGAGGAACTTGAGCCCGCCGAACTTCACGAACGGGATGTTGCGCCGGCCCAGCTCGACCTCCAGCACGTCCGAGTGATGCGCGGTGCGCATCAGCACCGCCTGCCGCTTGAGCGCGATGCCTGCCTCGCGGTGCGCGAGCACCCGCTCCACCACGTAGTCGGCCTCGGCCTGCTCATCGCGCACCGCCACGAGCAGCGGCCGCTGCTCGGAGGCCCTCGTCGTGTAGAGCCGCTTCGGGAACCCCTCGGCCGCGAGCGCCATCACAGCGTTGGCGGCGTCCAGGATCGGCTGGGTCGACCGGTAGTTCTGCTCGAGCGTGACGACGTGCGCGGGCGGATCGAACTGGTGCGGGAAATCGCGGATGTTGCGCACGGTGGCCGCGCGGAACGCGTAGATCGCCTGCGCGTCGTCTCCCACGACGGTGAGGCCGCGGCCGTCGGGCTTCAAGCCGAGCAGGATCCCCGCCTGCAGCGCATTGGTGTCCTGGTACTCGTCCACCAGCACGTGGTCGAAGCGGCGCCGCACGGCCTCGGCCGACACGGGGTCCTGCATCAGATGGAACCAGTAGAGCAGCAGGTCGTCGTAGTCGAGCAGGTGGCGCCGCTGCTTCGCGTCCACGTAGGCGCGGAACAGGCGCTTCAACTCGTCCGTCCAGTGGCCGTACGCCGGGAACGCCCGCTCGAGCGTCCGGTCCAGAGCGGCCCCCGCGTTCACCGCGTGCGAGTAGATCGCGAGGCACGTGCCCTTGGTGGGGAACCGCGTCGCCTGCAGCGACAACCCCAGCTCCTGGCGGACCAGGTTCATCAGGTCGGCGGCGTCGGACCGATCGAGCACCGTGAATCCCGCATCGAGCCCCACCGCCGCGGCGTGCAGGCGCAGCAGGCGACTGGCCATCGCGTGGAACGTGCCCGACCACTGGATCCGTGCCGGCCCCGTCGTGCCCTCGGCGACGTGCGCCGCGATCCGCTGCGCGCGGCGCGTCATCGTCTCGGCGGCCCGCCGGGTGAACGTGAGCAGCAGGATGCGCCGCGGGTCCGCGCGCATCACCAGGAGCTGCGCCACGCGGTGGGCGAGCGTGCTCGTCTTGCCGGTGCCGGCTCCGGCGATGATCAGCAGGGGACCAGGGAGGTCGCGCGGGAGTCCCTGGGTGCCGTACTCCGCGGCCGCCCGCTGGTTCGGGTTCAGGCGCTCGAAGGGATGGGCCGGGGCTGGCATGGAGCCCGAATATAGGCCGAAGGCAGCCATGGACCAAATGCTCGCCGTCGGCATAGGTTGCCCCCATGACTGCCCGACCCCCAATCGCCCGCATCGGTGCCCGTCGGCCGCGGAGCCGCGGCCTGGTGCTCATGATCGCGTTCCTCGCGCTGGTGCTCGTCCTGCCCGCGCTGATCCAGCTCGCCGCCGAGTGGTTCTGGTTCCAGGAGGTGGGCTACGAGCGCGTGTTCACGACGCGCCTGCTCACCGAGACGCTGCTGGCGCTGATCGTGGGAGGGATCGCCTTCGGGTTCTTCTACGGCAACCTGCGCCTCGCCCAGCGCGGCGTGGTACCGGAGCCGCCGCTGATCCAGGTCGGCGGCCCCGGTACGGTCCCGGTGGACGTGACCCGCCTGCTGCGGCGCCTCGCGCTGCCGGGGGGGCTCGCGCTGGGACTGCTCTTCGGGCTCGGCGCGACCCGCGGCTGGCTCGGCGTGCAGCAGTTCCTCCATCGCGTCCCGTTCGGCGCGACGGACCCGGTGTTCGGGCGTGATCTCGGTTATTACGTCTTCACCCTGCCGATCGCCGCGGGGGTCACGGGACTGGTGACCGCACTGACGCTCTTCACCTTCATCGGGGTGCTGTTCGTGTACGTGCTGCGCCGCGATGTCGTGGTGGCACCGCCTCGCATCGTCAACGTCGAGCCTTCCGCGCGCCTGCACCTGACGGTCCTCGTCGCCCTGCTGTTCCTCCTGGCGGCGGCGCGGGTGTTCCTGGTCCGGCTCCCGGCACTGCTGTACTCCACCACGGGACCGCTCGTCGGCGCCAGTTACGCCGATCTCCACGCCACGTTGCCCGCGCTGCGACTCGTCGGGATCGCGGCGGTGATCGCCGCGGGCCTCGTCATCTGGGGTGGGATCACCGGGCGGCTGGCGCGTGGACTCGTGCTGGGCCTGGGGCTGTACTTCGGAGTTTCACTGCTGGGCCTGGGGATCTACCCGACCGTCGTCCAGCGGCTGATCGTCGCGCCGAACGAGCTCGTGAAAGAGACGCCCCAGCTCGTGAACCACATCGCCGCGACGCGCCGCGCCTGGGGGCTCGAGTCGGTGGAGACGGGCGACCTGAGCGGCGAAGCGACCCTGAGCGAGCGCGACATCCGGGCGAACCGGGCGACCATCGACAACGTGCGCCTGTGGGACCGCGATCCCCTGCTGCAGACCTTCGGGCAGCTGCAGGAGATCCGGACCTATTACGACTTCGTCTCGGTCGATGACGACCGTTACTGGATCGACGGGCAGTACCGCCAGGTGCTGCTGTCCCCGCGCGAGCTCAATCCCGCCTCGCTGCCGACGCGGACGTTCATCAACGAGCATCTGACGTTCACGCACGGCATGGGGCTGACGCTCGGTCCGGTGAATCAGGTAACGGGCGAGGGACTGCCGGTCCTCTTCATCAAGGACCTGCCGCCGGCGTCGTCGGTGTCGCTGAACGTGACGCGGCCGGAGATCTACTACGGGGAGCTGTCCGATTCGTGGGTGTTCGCGCGCACCGGCCAGCGGGAGTTCGACTACCCGTCGGGCGACGAGAACATCTTCACGACCTACGACGGCGCGGGCGGCGTGGTCGTCGGCTCGGTGCTGCGGCGCCTCGTGCTCGCGTCGTACTTCCGGTCGCTCAAGGTGCTGCTGTCGAGCGACATCACGAACGAGAGCCGCGCCCTGTACTTCCGCAACATCCGGGTGCGGGCCGCGACCGCCCTGCCGTTCCTGCTGTTCGACGGCGATCCCTACCTCGTGGTGACCGACTCGGGGCGGCTGCGCTGGATCATGGACGCGTACACCGTCACCGGGCGCTACCCCTACGCGCAGCCGGTCGCCAACGGCGTCAACTACATGCGGAACAGCGTGAAGGTGGTGATCGACGCGTTCGACGGCACCGTCACGGCGTATCTCGCGGACCCGGCCGAGCCGCTGGCGCGCACGCTGGCCGCCGCGTTCCCCGGTGTGTTCCAGCCCCTCGACGCGATGCCCGCCGACCTGCGCGCGCATCTGCGCTACCCGGAGGACCTGTTCCGCCTGCAGGCGGACCTGTACGCGACCTTCCACATGGACCAGCCCGAGATCTTCTACCACCGGGAGGACCAGTGGCAGAAGCCGACGCTCGGGCGGGGGGCCGACCCGTCGGACCCGTTCCTGCGTCACATCGTGATGCGGCTGCCGGGAGAGGAGCAGGCCGAGTTCATCCTGATGGTCCCGTTCACACCGCGGGGCAAGGACAACCTCTCGGCGTGGATGATCGCGCGGAACGACGGCGAGCATTACGGCCAGCTGCTGGTGTACCGCTTCCCCAAGCAGAGCCTGGTGTTCGGGCCGGCGCAGGTGGTCAACCGGATGAACCAGGACACCGAGATCGCGCGCCAGATCTCGCTGTGGGACCAGCGCGGCTCGGAAGTGATCCGCGGCAACCTGCTGGTGATCCCGATCGAGGAGTCGCTGATCTACGTGCAGCCGCTGTACCTGCGCGCCGAGGGCGGACGGATCCCCGAGCTGAAGCGGGTCGTCGTGGCGTATCAGAATCAGGTGGTGATGGACGAGACGCTGGACGCCGCGCTGGCTCGGCTGTTCGGCGACGGCACGGGCGCCGCGCCGCCCAGGACGCTCGCCGCGGCGACGCCCGCGTCCGCGCCGGACGCCGGGGCCGGCGAGCTGGTACGCCGTGCGCTGGAGCTCTATCAGAACGCCGTCGCCGCGCAGCGCAGCGGCGACTGGGCGCGCTACGGAGCAGAGTTGAGCCGGCTGGGAGAAGTGCTGCGGCAGCTGGAGGGGGGTCAGGAGCGCTAGCATCGTTCCCCCTCTCCCGCCAGGGAGAGGGGGGCAGGGGGTGTGGGCTGGCAGGCCGAGTCCTGGCAAGGCGCCGGCCGCTGACCCGACCCATTGTGACGGGTGACCGGGACAAGCCATGACGGTGGGACGATATCTTCCCACCATGGCACGCCGGGTTGCTGTCGTCTCCGCTCTCGTGGCGCTCGCTGCCTGCCGAGCGCCGGTCGCCCCGCCCACCCCGGTCGCCTGCGCCCTGAGTGTGGGCACCGGGCCGACTGCCGACACCCTCACGATGGCCGTGCCGGGTCCCATCGATCCCGGCGCGGCTCCATGGGCGCGGACCGACGCCGAGCGGATCCTCTTCCGCCAGCTGTACGAGCCCCTGATCGAAGTCGCGTGCGATGGGGCGGTCCGGCCCGGCCTCGCGAGCGCCTGGCGGCCGTCCGACGGCGGCCGCGCATGGGTGTTCACCCTCCGCGCGGGCGCCGCCTTCTGGGATGGTGTGCCGGTCACCGCCGCGGACGTTCGCGCGGCGTGGCGGGTGCAGGACACCGCGGGCGTCCTCGCTCCCTGGGCGGGAGAGGTCGCGAGCGCGGTGGCCGCGGTGGACGACACGACGCTCGTCGTGCGGCTCGATACCGCCTACGCCACCGTGCCCCGCGCCTTCGCCGATCCCGGGCTGGCGGTGGCGAAGCACGTCGCCGGTCTGCGGGCGCCGCTCGGCACGGCGTCCTACTGGCTCGATGCCGCCGTGCGGGCACCGACGGCGGCGCCCCTGCCGGGACGGCCCGGCCCCGGCGGCCCCGTCCTGGTTCTCGATCACATCGACCGCGACGCGCGCGACGCGCTCGACGCCGGGGTGGACGTCGTGGTGACGGACGACCCCGCCACGATCGCCTATGCCGCGGACCGGCCGGACCTGACGTCCCTCCCCCTGCCGTGGGACCGCACCTACGTACTGGTGCGCCCGTGGCGCGGCGGCGCCGCGCCGGATGGCGCCGCGCTGGCGCGGGACGCCGTGCGGGTAGAAGCGCGCGCCGGCGGGCTGCCCGACTGGTGGGCCGAGGCCGCGCGCTGCGGCGTTCGCACCGCGGCCGCGGAGCCGACTCCGCCGTCGGCGGACGCACCGATCGCGTACGCGCGCGACGACCTCGTGGCGCGCGGCCTGGCCGAGCGCCTCGCCGGTGTCGCCAGCGATCGGCGTGCGGTCGGGTACGGCGCGGCCGCCTTCGCCGCGCTGCTCGCATCCGGCGGGGCCGCGGAGGCCGTGCTCGCACTGCCGCGCGTGGCGCTCGATCCGTGCCTCGCCCTGCGCCGCCTGCGGATCGAGGCGCAGGCGATGACGGGCGACGTCCTGCCACTGGTGGACGTGCGGCGGCGCCTGATCGCCCGGGGCCCGGTGTCCGGGGTATACCTGGACTGGGACGGCGTCCCGCGCTGGAGGTAGGTCCACCGTGTCGTTCCGCATCCGCGTCCTGCTGGCGTTCCTGCCGGTCGCCCTCGTGCCGCTCATCGTGTTCGGGCTCGGGGCGCGCGGCGTGGCACGCGAGCGCCTGACGGAGCAGTACCAGCGCCGGGTCGAAACGCTGGCGAACGGCATCCGCGACGATCTGCGGCGCCGCAGCGACGACGTGGACCGCCGGCTCGAGGCCCTGCGCGACGAAGCGGTCGCCGACAACCGGTTGCGACGCGCGCTCACAGGCGTCCGCGCCGAGCGTCCCTACCTGCTCGACTACGCCAGCGGGGCCATGCGCCTCGCCGGTCTCGACATGCTCCTGCTCCAGAACGACCGCGGGCGCGTCATGTCTTCCGGGCACTTCCGCAATGAGTTCGACCGCTTCCCGCCCGCGATCCACCTGATGCTGCAGGCGGTGCCGGGCCACATGGCCCTGGTGCGGGTGCGGGCGCCGGGCGGGCCCTTCCTGGTGCTGGCGCGCGCGGAGACGTTCCGGGTGGGCGAGCAGACGCTGGGATTCGCGGGCGGCACCGCGCTCGACG
>DASPFU010000123.1:0-2194 GCA_035620935.1 Gemmatimonadales bacterium | reverse complement strand
CGCGGGTGTTCGCGGCGTTCTCGCTCGACGGCGGTGCGAGCTGGGGCGCCCCGCGCCAGGTCGACGACGGCCACCCCCTCGGCCGCGTGGACATCGAGCTGCTGGGCGACGGCGCGGCGCTGGTCACCTGGCTCGAGTCCGGGCGGGGCGGGGCCGAGGTGCGCGCCCGCCGGGTCCCGCCCACCGGGCCGCCGCCCGCCTCGTGGCGCGTCACCGAGAGCTCGGACGCCCGCTCAAGCGGGTTCCCGCGCCTGCTGCGGGTCGGGGACGAGGTCCTGTTCGCCTGGACCACGGCCGAGGGGATCCGCGTGGCGGCGCAGCCGCTGGGGCGCTGAGCGCCGGGTGTAAGGCCCGGCGACCCCGCGCGTCTGCCTGGATCCGACCGACACGGAGCGATCGTGAACCACGAACACCACGCGCACCACGGGCATCCCGCGGCCGTGACCGCCGCCCCGCCCGCGGCGGCCGGCCCCGCCCACGGGGGACACGCCCACCACGTCGCCGACTTCCGGCGCCGGTTCTGGGTGTCGCTCGCCCTGACCGTGCCGGTCGTCGCCACCTCGGAGATGCTGCAGCACCTCGTCGGCGTGCGCGAGGCGCTCGCGTTCCCGGGCGACGCGTGGGTCGGGTTCGCCTTCGCCACGGCGGTCTATGTGTACGGCGGCTGGCCGTTCCTCAAGGGCTTCGTCGCGGAGCTGGGCCAGCGGCGCCCGGGGATGATGACGCTGGTCGCGCTCGCGATCAGCGTCGCCTACGTCTACAGCGCGCTCGTCGTGCTCGGCCTCCCGGGGTCCGTGTTCTTCTGGGAGACCGCGACCCTCATCGACATCATGCTCCTCGGGCACTGGATCGAGATGCGCTCGGTGCTCGGCGCATCGCGGGCGCTCGAGGAGCTGGTGCAGCTGCTCCCCGCCGACGCGCACCGGCTGCGCGCCGACGGCACCACCGAGGACGTGCCGCTCGCCGGGATCCGGCCCGGCGATCACGTCCTGGTCAAGCCCGGCGAGCGCATCCCCACCGACGGGACGGTGCTCGCGGGGACCACGAGCGTGAACCAGGCCCTGCTCACGGGCGAGTCGGCACCGGTGGAAAAGGGCGAGGGCGATGCCGTGATCGGCGGGTCGGTCAATGGCGAGGCCGCGATCACGGTCGCGGTGCAGCGGACCGGGGCCGAAACGTACCTGGCGCAGGTGATCGAGCTGGTGCGGCGCGCGCAAGGGTCGCGGTCGCGTACGCAGGACCTGGCCAACCGCGCCGCGCTGTGGCTCACGCTCATCGCCATCGGCGGGGGGGCGGTCACGCTCGCCGCCTGGCTGGCGGCGGGGCGGGAGACGGCATTCGCCGTGGAACGGATGGTGACCGTCATGGTGATCGCCTGCCCGCACGCGCTCGGTCTGGCGGTGCCGCTCGTCGTCGCGGTGTCCACGTCCCTCTCGGCGCGCAGCGGCCTCCTGATCCGGGACCGCACCGCGTTCGAGCGGGCACGGCAGCTCGACGCGATCGTGTTCGACAAGACCGGCACGCTCACCGAGGGCCGCTTCGGCGTGACGGACGTGGTGGCGCTGGACGGCGGGAGAGAGGAGGACGTGCTGCGGCTCGCCGCGTCGCTCGAGAGCCGGTCCGAGCACCCCATCGCGGCCGGGATCGTGCGTGCCGCCGAGGAGCGCGGCCTGCGCTACCCGGCCCCCGAGGGATTCCGCGCCATCCCGGGCAAGGGCGCGGAAGCGCGGGTGGCGGGAGCCGCGTTACGCGCGGTGAGCCCGGGCTACCTCGCCGAGCAGGGGATCGCCGTTGGGGACGCCCGGGTGGCGCGGCTCGCGGAGCAGGGGAAGACGGTGGTGTACCTGCTGCGGGACGGCGCGGTGGCCGGGGCGATCGCCCTGGCCGACGTCATCCGCCCGGAGTCCCGGGAGGCGCTGGCGCGGCTCAAGGCGCGCGGGGTGAAGGTGATGATGCTGACCGGCGACGCCGCGCCGGTGGCGCGCTGGGTGGCGGGCGAGCTGGGGCTCGACGATGTCTTCGCCGAGGTGCTCCCCGACCAGAAGGCGGACAAGATCCGGGAGGTGCAGGCACGGGGCCTGACGGTCGCCATGGTGGGGGACGGCGTGAACGACGCGCCGGCCCTGGCCGTGGCCGACGTCGGGATCGCGATCGGCGCGGGGACCGACGTCGCCGTCGAGTCGGCCGACATCGT
>DASPFU010000122.1:0-4392 GCA_035620935.1 Gemmatimonadales bacterium | reverse complement strand
GAGGAGACCGTCACTACCCCGTCGAACGAGACCAGCCGGGGCAGCCACCAGCGGTCGTCCCACAGGCCGTACTCCACCGCGAAGAACCGCACCTCGGCGCGGATCGGCTTGAGGAACCCGGGGACGTCGGTGAGGTCGTCGACGTCCGGGTCGCCGCTCGTCGTGGCGGTCGTGTCCGTCGCGACCGTCGTGTCAATCCCCTGTGGCCTCGCCGTGACGACCGTCGCGCTGTCTCTCCCGCGCGGGCGGCGCTGCACGTCGAGCTCGAGATCGAACGGGCGCGCGAGGCGCGTGAGCAGGCGGACCACGCCGTATCCGTCTCCCTCGATCCACATCGACCCCGCGACCAGGTGCGAGTCGAGGCGCCGGGGGATGACGCGCAGCTCGTAGATCCGCAGGCGGCGGCCGTCCGGGAACGTGAGGGTGGTCGAGTCGCCCGTCTCGAAGCGGTAGTGCTCCTCGCTCCCGGCGGAGAGCGGGTGCACGATGAAGCCCGAGTCCGAGCCGAGGCCGAGCCGGTTGGAGCTGGGATCGAAGGCGTAGTCGGGGGCGTCTCGCACCAGGTCCTCGGGCAGGCGCTGGCCCTTGAGGGCGATGGGGACGCCCTCGCGCGCGCCGATGACCTCGACCCGCCCGAGCGTGTCCCTGTTCCAGGTGATGCGCAGCGCCAGCTCGCGGTGGTACACCATCCGGTCGCGGCGCAGCGCCCGGAGCCCCATACCGATCTGCTCCTTCATCGTGGCGGTGTACGCGGAGATGGACCGGTCCACGGTCTCGCGCCGCTCGCGGGCGCGATCGACGAGGAGCCGGGCCGCATCGTCCAGGTAGGCGGTCCGGATGGAGTCCGCCGGCGCCTGTCCGGCCAGGGAGCCGGCGGCGAGCGCGAGGACGACGAGCACAACGGCGGGGCGGGTCGCGGGCATACCGTTCCTGTACGCGGGTGCGTCAGGAAGGTGTCGTCGCCGCCGGGCGGGGGCAACCACGGCGGGGCCGGCTACGTTAGGATTAGCGGGCCCCGAGGCGCGGCTGAAGCCGCGGCTCGGCCACGTCCGCTGAAGCGGAGACCGCACACCCGTTCACGGGTCGCTGCCGAGCCGCGAGTTCACTCGCGCCGCCCGCGATCCGACCGCTCGAAGGAGCCTGATGCCCGCATCCCTCGCGGCCCCCGGTGAGCGCCTGCGCGCGCTGTGGCGGCGGCTCGCGCCCCTGCCCGGCGGCACGCGGCTGTTCAGCTGGGCGCTGGGCCGCATGGCCCCCTACACCGGCAGCATCCACCCGCACGTGGTCGCGCTCGAGCCGGGCTACGCCCGCGTAGAACTCGCCGACCGGCGGTCGGTGCGCAACCACCTCCGCTCCATCCACGCCGTGGCCCTGGTCAACCTGGGTGAGGCGACGAGCGGCATGGCCTTGCTCTCCGGACTGCCTGGATCCGTGCGCGCCATCCCGATCGCGCTGGAGATCAGTTATCACAAGAAGGCGCGCGGCCGCCTGGTGGCCGAATGCCGCACCACCATCCCCGCGGTGCGGGGCGACACCGACCACGCCGTGACGGCGACGATCAGCGACGCCGCGGGCGAAGTAGTGGCGCGGTTCACGGCACGGTGGCGGCTCGGACCGGTCCCGGCGGGGCAGGCGTCGTGAACCTGCTCGACACGCCGCTCGCGCGGCACGCCGCGATCGACGTGCCGCTGATCTGCGGCGCGATGTACCCGTGCTCGAACCCCGAGCTCGTCGCCGCGGTGTCGGACGCCGGCGGCATCGGCATCGTCCAGCCGCTGTCGCTCACCTACGTCCACGGTCACGAGTTCCGCGCGGGGGTGCGGCTGATCCGCCGACTCACCGCGAAGCCCGTCGGGATGAACGCACTGATCGAGCGCGGCTCACGGATCTACCAGGAGCGGATGCGGCAGTGGATCGACATCGCGCTCGAGGAGGGGATCCGCTTCTTCGTCACGTCCCTGGGCAATCCCCGCTGGGTGGTGGACCGCGTCGCCACCGCGGGGGGCGTCGTCTACCACGACGTCACCGAGCGGAAGTGGGCGGAAAAGGCGCTGGCGGGCGGCGTGCACGGTCTCATCGCGGTGAACGATCGCGCCGGCGGCCACGCGGGCCCCCGGACGGCGGAGCAACTCCTGGCGGAGCTGGGCGACCTCGGTGTCCCGGTCGTGTGCGCCGGCGGGATCGGCGCACCGGCGCAATTCGTCGCGGCGCTGCGCGCGGGCTACGCGGGGGCACAGCTGGGCACGCGCTTCATCGCGACCCCCGAGTGCACCGCCCACGCCGATTACAAGCAAGCCATCCTCGACGCGGACGCGGACGACATCGTGCTCACCGAGCGCGTGAGCGGCGTCCCGCTGGCCGTGATCCGCAATGCCTACGTCGAACGGGTCGGCACCAGGGCCGGCCCCATCGCCCGCTGGATGCTGCGCGGCCGGCGCACCAAGCACTGGATGCGCACGCTGTACGCCATCCGCTCCGTGATGCAGCTCAAGCGCGCCTCGCTGCGCGGCGCCTCGTCGGCCGACTTCTGGCAGGCCGGCAAGAGCGTCGCCGCGATCCACGCCGTGGAACCCGCGGGCGACATCGTCCGCCGGTTCGCGGCCGCCGCGCGTGAGGCCGCCGCGTGACCGACGTCGCCACCGCCCCGCGCGGCTACTGGGGCGCGAGCCGCGCCCCGCGCTACAGCCTGCTCTTCGCGCTGCCGCTGCTGCTCGCCTACGAGGGGCTGGCCGCCGCGCTGCCGGATGCCGCGCGCACCGGCCTGCGCAATGGCGCCGACGTCATGTTCCAGCGCCTGTTCGTCCTGCTGGCGGGGCCGCAGGGGCCGTTGGTCTTCTGGAGCGCCCTGATCGTCGTCGGGCTCGGCCTGGTGGTGCGCGACCTGCGGCGCCATCCGGGCGGGCTCCGCGCCGGCGTCTTCGCCGCGATGCTCGCCGAATCGGCCCTGCTGTCGGTGGTGTGCGGCCTCGTCGTCGGCACGATCACCACCCGCCTGCTCGGCGCCCTCGCCCTGCAGGCACCCACCGTCCAGGTCCTGGACTGGCCCACGCGCCTGATGCTGTCCCTCGGCGCCGGCCTGTACGAGGAGCTGTTTTTCCGGGTGGTGCTGGTCTCGCTGCTCGCCTGGGGCGCGCGGCGGCTGTTCGGCTGGCGCCCCCTCGTGGCCGGCGTCTTCGCCGTCGTGCTCGGCGCGTTCCTGTTCTCGGGGTTTCACTACATCGGGCCGTACGGCGACCAGCTGCAGGTGTTCTCCTTCACCTACCGGATGATCGCGGGGCTGTTCTTCTCGGGGCTCTACCTGCTGCGCGGCTTCGGCATCACCGCCTGGACCCACGCGCTGTACGACGTGCTGGTACTGCTGGTGCTGCGGGCGTGAACAACCCCCTGCTCGACCCGGCCGCGCGCCTCGTCATCGGGCACCGCGGCGCGTCGGCGGAGGCCCCGGAGAACACCCTGCCGGCGTTCGCGCTCGCCCTGGCGCAGGGCGCCGACGCACTCGAGCTGGACGTGCACGCCACGGCCGACGGCGTCCCGGTCATCCTGCACGACCCCACGCTCGACCGTACCACCGACCGGCGCGGCGCGGTCGCCGACCTGCGCTGGGAGGAGGTGCGCGACGCGCGGGTACCCTCCCTCGCGGAGGTCCTCGACGCGTTCCCGCGGACCCCGCTCCTGATCGAGATCAAGGCATCCGCGGCCACCGCCCCGCTCGCGCAGGTCATCCAGCGACACGCCGCGGCGGGACGCATCGCGGTGGCGGCATTCGACACCGCGGCATTGCGCGGCCTCGCCGGCACGGGGATCGCGGTCGGGGCGTCGCGCCGCGACGCGCTGCAGCTAGTGCTCGCCGCGTATCTCGGGCTACGGGCGGGGCCGGGGCCGCGGTTCTACGCGATCCCCGACCGCTACCGGGGGATGCCGGTGCCCACGCGCCGGGTCGTGGCCACGGCGCGCCGCCTCGGCCGACCGGTGCACGTCTGGACCGTCGACGACCCCGCGCGCGCGGTCGCGCTGTGGGGACGCGGGGTCTGCGGGATCATCAGCAACCGCCCTGGCGCGATCCACGCGGTGCGAGAGCGGGTCGCGACCGCGGGCGCGGGGTCTTAGCTTAGGGCCCATGACCGAGCTCGAGACCCGCCTCCAGGCCGCGCTGGGCGACGCCTACCGCATCGCCAAGGAGCTGGGCGGCGGCGGGATGAGCCGCGTGTTCCTCGCGCACGAGACGGCACTGGGCCGCCGGGTCGTCATCAAGGTGCTGCCGCCCGAGATGGCGGCCGGGGTCAACATCGAGCGGTTCCGCCGCGAGATCCAGCTCGCCGCGTCGCTCCAGCACCCGCACATCGTCCCCCTCCACGCCGCCGGCCAGGCGGGCGACCTGTTCTACTCCACGAT
>DASPFU010000121.1:0-21281 GCA_035620935.1 Gemmatimonadales bacterium | reverse complement strand
ACGTCTCGCCCGCGAGCGCGGGGTCGACATCAAGACCGTGCTCGGCTCGGGGCCGGGCGGGCGGGTCGTGATGAAGGACGTCGCGGGAGCCGGGAGCCGGGAGCCGGGAGCCGTTCGCCCCGCTGCCGCGGCGGCCCCCGTCCCGCGTCCCTCGTCCCCCGTCCCGCCTGGCACGCCGTTCGAGGACGTCCCGCTGACCCAGATCCGCAAGACCATCGCCAAGCGGCTGGGCTCGTCCCTCGGCCCCATACCCCATTTCTTCCTCACGGCCGAGGTGGACATGGAGCGGGCGGCGGAGGCGCGCGAGGCGCTCAACCGCGACCTGGGTGAGGAGGCGAAGGTCTCGTTCAACGACCTGATCGTGAAGGCCACGGCGCTCGCCCTGCTGCGACACCGCGCCTGCAACGCCTGGTTTCAGGACGACCACATCCGTTACTGGAACGCGGCCCACATCGGCATCGCCGTGGCCGTCGAGGACGGACTCATCACGCCGGTCGTGCGCGACGCCGACCGCAAGTCACTGAGCGAGATCGGGCGGGAGTCCCGGGAGCTGGCCCAGAAAGCCCGCGTCCGCCGCCTGACCCCCGCGGAGTACACCGGGGCGACCTTCTCGGTGTCGAACCTCGGCATGTTCGACATCGACGAGTTCACCGCGGTGATCAACCCGCCCGAGGCGGGGATCCTCGCGATCGGCGGCATCACCGCGAAGCCCGTCGCCGTCGCCGGGGCGGTCCAGGTCCGGCGCCGGATGCGCGTGACGATGAGCTGCGACCACCGCGTCATCGACGGCGCAACCGGCGCGGCGTTCCTGAAGACGCTGAGACAGATGCTCGAGAACCCCCTGGCAATGCTGCTCTGAGGTATCCGTGGCCAACCAATTCGATGTGATCATCCTCGGTGGCGGGCCCGCGGGCTACGTCGCCGCCATCCGCTCCGCGCAGCTCGGTCTGTCCACCGCCGTGATCGAGCGGGACAAGCTCGGCGGCGTATGCGTCAACATCGGCTGCATCCCGACCAAGGCCCTGCTCCACTCCGCCTACCTGGCGAACAGCCTGCGGCACGCGGCCGAGTTCGGGATCACGACCGGCGAGGTGAAGACCGACTACGGCGTGGCGATGCAGCGCAGCCGCAAGGTGGCGGACCAGAACTCGCGCGGCGTCGACTTCCTGATGAAGAAGCACAAGGTCACCGTCGTGAAGGGCACCGGCGTACTCCTGCCCGGCCGCAAGGTCAAGGTCGGGAACGACGTGATCGAGGCGAAGCGGGCGGTGATCATCGCGACCGGGTCGCGCGTGAAGGGTATCCCCGCCATCGGCCTCGAGATCAACAAGACGACCGTCATCTCGTCCGACGAGGCCCTGGTCCTCGAGCGCGCGCCCGCGTCCCTCGCCGTGGTCGGGGCCGGGGCGGTCGGCATGGAGTTCGCCGACATCTTCAACGCCTTCGGATCCAAGGTCACGCTGATCGAGGCCCTGCCCCGCATCCTGCCGCTCGAGGACGCGGAGGCGTCCGACGCCCTCGCCAAGAGCTACCGCAAGCGCGGCATCGACGTGATCGCGGGCGCCAAGGTGACCAAGGCCGACGTCGCCAAGGACAAGGTGGTCCTGCACGTCGAGGCCGGCGGCGAGAAGAAGAAGGTCGAAGCCGCCGCGGTGCTCATGGCGGCGGGCCGGGCGCTGAACACCGAGCAGGTCGGGCTCGCCGAGTGCGGCATCCAGCTCACCGACCGCGGCTTCATCCAGGTGGACGCCCGTCTCCAGACCACCGCGCCCGGCTACTACGCCATCGGCGACGTGGCGGGCCCGCCGATGCTCGCCCACAAGGGAAGCCGCGAAGGCGTGGTGGCGGCGGAAGTGATCGCCGGCCACACGCCGCACGCCATCCGCTACGACAACGTGCCCAGCGTGACCTACTGCCACCCCGAGGTCGCGAGCATCGGCCTCACCGAGGAGCAGTGCAAGGAACGGAAGCTCGACTACGTGGCCGGGAAGTTCCCCTTCTCCGCCAACGGCCGGGCGCGGGGATCGGGCGAGACCGAGGGATTCGTCAAGGTCCTGCGCGACAAAAAGTACGGCGAGATCCTGGGCGCCCACATCGTCGGGGCGCACGCGTCCGAGATGATCCACGAGCTGGCCGTGGCGCGCGAGAACGAGTACACCGTCGAGGAGGTCGATCTCGCCATCCACGCCCACCCGACGATGTCCGAAGCGGTGGCCGAGGCGGCGCTCGACTCCCTCGGCCGGGCGCTCAACATCTGACGCGCGCCCGGGATCCTCTCGCCATCGGTCTCGGCGCCCTCGCCACGGGCGTCGGCGTGGGGGGCGCGGCCATCGTGCTCAGCCTCATCGCCGTCCGCGTGGCCCAGCAGCTGGAGCTGCGCCGCTACGGCGAGGCCGTCTCCGACGCCTCCGCCGACCTGGTCGCCGCCCTCGCCGCCGGGATCGCCCTGGGTGCGGTGTTCGGGTGGCGGCGCAGCCGGGCGCTGGACAACGACTGGCAGCGCGGCGTCATCGCCGTCCTCGGCGCGGTGGGCGCGCTGCTGATCGCGTTCTTCTTCGCCATCCCGGCGCACCACTTCTTCGGGCTCCCCGGGCTCATCGTCCTCGCCACCGCCACCGCCGCGCTGGGGATCGCCGGCAGCCGGTGGGCGCAACTCGGGAGCCGGGAGCCGGGAGCCGGGAGCCGGGAGTGACGGCCCTCATACTCGACGTCGTAGAGGCCGGGCGGGTCCCTTACGGCGAGGCGCTGGCGTGGCAACGGCAGCTCGCGAACGACCGTATCGCCCGCCGCCTGCCCCACGACCTTCTCCTGCTGCTCGAGCACCCGCCGGTGATCACGCTCGGTCGCACCGCGCGTGACGCCCACGTCCTGGGGGCCGACGGCGTCGACGTGGTGGAGGTCGAGCGCGGCGGCGACGTCACCTATCACGGTCCCGGCCAGCTGGTCGGCTACCCGATCATCGACCTCACCGGACTGCGCCCCGACCTCCATTGGTACCTGCGCACGCTCGAGGAGGCGCTCATCGCCGGCCTCGCGAGGCTCGGCATCCCCGCCGAACGCCACCCGGGGTACACCGGCGTCTGGACGCGGGGGCGCAAGATCGCAAGCATCGGCGTCCACGTGAAGCAGTGGGTCACCTGGCACGGTTTCGCCCTCAACGTCACGACCGACCTGGCGGCGTTCGACCGCATCGTGCCGTGCGGGATCGCCGGGGTCGAGATGACATCAATAGAACGGGAGGGGGGACGAGGGACGCGGGACGCGTCCCTCTGGAGCGAGGCGGTGACCGCCGTGATCGGCGGGTTCGAGGATGCCTTCGGGTTCCGCGCCGCCGCTACTGCCGAGCCTCCTCGGCCATCAGCTGGAAGAACCGCTTGAACACCTCGATCCCGTCCCACAGCTGCTGGAGATTGAGCTTCTCGTTGGGCGCGTGCAGGCCGTCGTCGGGGAGCCCGATACCGGTCAGGACCACGGGCGCACCGCGCTGCGCGAGCGCCGGCACGACCGGGATGGTGCCGCCGGCCCGCGCCGGCACGGTGCCTCGCCCCACGATCTCCTTGAACGCGCGGTCCATCGTGCGGAACACGGGATGGTCGAGCGCGACCTCCGCCGGGTCCGCACCGTGCAGGAACGTGACCTTCACGTCGGCGTACTTCGGCGCGAGCTTGCGCACGGCGGCGGCGAACTGGCGCTCTACGGCCTTGAGCTTCTGGTCAGGGACGAGCCGCATGCTCACCTTCGCCGTCGCCTCCGCCGGGATCACCGTCTTCGCACCCTGACCGGTGAACCCACCCATGATGCCGTGGATCTCGAAGGTCGGCAGGGCCCACAACCGCTCGAGCACCGAATACTTGCGCAGACCGGTGAGCTGCTTGCCCCCGATCCGCTTCTTGAGCAGCTCCCGCTCGCTGAACGGCAGCTTCTTCCAGGCCAGCAGTTCCTTGCGGGAGGGCCGCCGCACGGCCTCGTAGAGGCCGGGCACGTGGATCCGGCCGTCCTCCGTCTTGATCCGACCGAGCAGCCGCAGCAGGGCCTCGTGGGCGTTCGGCGCTGCGCCGCCATACTCGCCCGAATGCAGGTCGGTCCGGGCGGTACGGACCGTGATCTCGGCGTAGCAGATGCCGCGCAGGGTCCCGTATACCGCGGGCCACCCGGGCGCGATATAGGACATGTCGGCCACGATCGCCGCGTCCGCTTCGGTGCGCTCCGGCTCCCGGGCGAGCACGTCGAAGAGCACCTTGCTGCCGAACTCCTCCTCGCCTTCGAACAGGAAGCGGAGGTTCACGGGCGGCGGACCCAGCTCGGCGACGGCCTTGAGCAGGCAGAAGACCTGTCCCTTGTCGTCCACCGCGCCGCGCGCGAAGATCTTGCCGTCGCGGACCGTCGGCTCGAACGGCGGCGTCACCCACTCCGACAGGGGATCGGGAGGCTGGACGTCGTAGTGGCCGTAGATCAGGACGGTGGGCGCGCCGGGCACCTCCGGCCCGACCCCCCAGACGACGGGATGGGTCTCGCTGCCGAGGAAGCGGACTTCGCGGCATTGCAGCCGCCGCAGCTCATTGGCTACCCACTCGGCCGCCCGGCGGCAGTCGGCATCATGGGCGGGGAGGGTGGACACCGACGGGATGCGCAGGAACTCAGTGAGCTCGCGCAGGAGTTGATCGCGATCCATGGCGCGCAATGTACCGCGGCCGTGCGCGCCTAGCCAGCGCGCCCGCGGGCGGTAGATTCGAGGCCCATGCGGAACACGGCGTCCTACAATCTCTTCCCGGACGCACCCACCGAGCGGCGGATGGCGCGGGCGCGGTGGCTCGCGCGCGAGGGCCGCCTGGGAGACGCCGACGCGGCGTACCGCGCGGTCCTGGACCAGCATCCGGACTTCCAGGACTGCTGGGCCGAGTACTTCGAGCTGCTGCGGCGGAACCGCCGGCTGGCCGACGCGCTCGCCCTGGCCGACCGGGCGACGGAGCGGTTCGGCCCGGGGGCGTTCTCGCACACGCTGCGCGGGGCGGCGCTGATCGAGCTGGGCCGCTATCCCGATGCGTTGGCGGCGCTGGAGCAGGCCCTCGAGTACGACTCCGGCCTGGCGCAGGCGTGGCACGAGCTGGGGCTCGCGGCGCACCGGCTGGGGCATGGCAGCCGGGCGCTGCTCGCACTCGACCGCGCCTTCGCGCTCGAGCCGCACACCGCGACCCTCAAGCTGCGTGGGCGCGTGCTGCGCGACGCGGGGCGCTACGTGGCGGCGGAGGTGTCGTTCGAGGGCGCCGCCGAGGCCGCCGAGCACGACGAGCAGCGCGCCGACGCCCGTCGGGAGATCGCGGTGACCCGCCGCTACGCGCTGTGGGAGCCGCGCCGTCCGGCGGACCTGTCGCCCGCCGAGCGGTGGTTCGCCGAGACCGGCGCCGTGGTGCTCGCCTGCCTGCCGGCCGACGCGCCCCCGGACGACGAGGAGCTGATCGCGGCGTTCGCCGGTCTGGCGCACGACCGCGGCTGGCGCTTCGGCCAGGTGGTGGCGCCGGTGCCGGCCGGCCCGCTGTGGCCACGCCTCGCCGCCACGCTCGGGGCCCCGCTCGTGGCGGCGCTCGGGTTCGACGCGGCGGCGGTGCCGCTGGTCGTGACGGGCGTGTCCACCGACCCCGACTGGCGACTCCTCGCGGCCGCCGTGGACCAGCACGGCGCCGGCCTCGCGTTCGCGCTCGAACACTCCGCCGAGCGGGTGACGGACGCCCGCGGCGACGTGGTGGGCGTCCTGACCGACGACGGCCAGCGCCGTGCCGCCGCCGCTGACCCGGCGCGCGCCCTGTCGCAAGCGCAGCACCCCGCCGCCCGCGTGTTCGACCGCCGCCTGTCCGCGGCCCCCTGACCGCCGCTCACTCCGCCCGGAGGACACCCTTGCCCGATCACGCCGGCCGTGCCCCGATGTCCGGCAAGGCCATCGCCCACAACCAGTTCGAGCGCGCCGCCGACCTGATCGGCCTCGAAGAGTACATGCGCCGCATCCTCCGCACGCCGTTCCGTGAGGTGACGGTCGAAGTCCCCGTCCGCATGGAGGACGGACGCGTCGAGGTGTTCACCGGCTACCGCATCCAGCACAACGGCGCGCGCGGACCGTGCAAGGGCGGCATCCGCTATCACCCCGAGGCGGACCACGACGAGGTCCTCGGGCTGGCCACGATCATGACGTGGAAGACCGCGCTGATGGACATCCCGTTCGGCGGGGCGAAGGGCGGCGTGGCGGTGGACCCCAAGGGGCTCAGCCGCCTCGAGCTGGAGCGGCTCACCCGCCGTTTCACCCAGCGCATCGCGATCGTGCTCGGTCCCTACCGCGACATCCCCGCCCCCGACGTCAACACCAACGCCCAGGTGATGGCGTGGCTGCTGGACGAGTACTCGAACCGCCACGGCTACACACCCGCGGTGGTGACGGGCAAGCCCGTGGCGCTCGGCGGGTCGCTCGGGCGCGAGGAGGCGACGGGCCGCGGCGTGATGTACGTGATGCAGGAGTACGCGCGCGACTTCGGCATCCCGCTCAAGGACGGTCGCGTCGTGATCCAGGGCTTCGGCAACGTCGGCGCACACCTCGCGCGACTGCTCGTCACCGAGGCGGGGGCCCGGGTGATCGCCGTGACCGATGTGAACGGCGGCGTCATGAACGAAAAGGGCCTGGACGTCCCTGGCCTGCTACGACACTCGGCCGAACGGCGCCCGCTCGCCGATTGGCCCGGAGGCACGAGGATCACCAACGACGAACTGTGGACGATCCCGTGCGAGTGGCTCGTGCCCGCGGCGCTCGGCGGCGTGATCACCAAGGAGGCCAACGCGCGCACCGTGGACTGCCGGGTCGTCGTCGAGGCGGCGAACGAGCCGACCACGCCGACCGCCGACCTGATCCTCGGGGAGCGCGGCATCGTCGTCCTGCCCGATTTCCTCGCCAACGCGGGCGGGGTCACCGTGAGCTACTTCGAGTGGTCGCAGAACCTGCAGCAGCACCGCTGGACGCACGAACGCGTCAACACGGAGCTGAAGGAGACGATCACGCGGGCGTACCGGGACGTCCGCGATCTCGCGAAGGAGAAGGGCGCCGCCTTCCGGACCGCGGCCTACGCGATCGCCATCCAGCGGGTGGCCGAGGCGGAGCGGCTGCGCGGGAACTGAGAACGACGTGGGATCACGGCATGCCGCCGGCCGTCCCCGTCGAATAAAGGGCCTGGTACGGGTCGCGGTCCGGCTCCGTCAGCACCCGCACCTGGATCGTGCGCACGGTCTCGACGAGGTCGGCGTTGTGCCGCAGGTACGTCTCCTCGAACTGGTTGAGTCCCTGCCGGTACAACCGCTGGGCGATCACCACGGCGTTGTTGAGCGGGGCGTCCGCGAACCACCGCCAGTCGTAGGTCTCGAGCGCCTGCCCCACCGGTCCCGTGAGCTGGTCGCGGGCCCACCCGAACAGCACCGCGCGCGCGTCCGCCAGGGCCCCCGCATCGAGCGGCTCCGCGTAGGCGGAGTCGAGCCGCCGGGCCAGCTCCGCGTAGAACACGTCCAGCGTGCGCTCGTCGCGCCAGCGTGCCGCCGCCCGGGCCGCGTCGAGCGTATCGCCCCGCGAGCGGAAGAACGCCTCGGCACCACGGTACCCCACGAAGCTCGCGAAGCTCTCGTTGAACGCGGTGCGGCTCCGCACGTAGAGCGTGTTGTGCGCCAACTCGTGCAGCACGGTCGCGACGAGCTCCATCGTGTCCCGCTCGACCACCGTCGAGAGCAGCGGATCGGAGAAGTATCCGAGCGTGGAGAAGGCACCGGAGGGCCGCAGGTGGATGTCGTACCCCCGCGCCGCGAGCCCGTCGGCCGCGCGCCGGGCCGCCTTCGGATCGAAGAACCCCTTGTAGGGCACCACCCCGACGATGGGGTAGGACCAGGTGTATTCGCGCAGCTTGTCCCGCCGCGCGGCCGACAGCACCAGCAGCAGGGTGTCGCGACCGACGTCCACGTACGTGGTATAGGTGGACCCGACGCCGAGTCCCAGGGAATCCCGCGCGAAATCCCGCGCCGCCAGCACCAGGGCCAGCCGCTGCCGCAGCGGCGGCGACGTCGCGGTGTCGGCCACGAGCGCGGCGATGTCGCGGCGCGCGAGCAGCAGCCGGGCCTCCTCGTAGCCGGCCCGCACGAGGTAGCGGGCCTCGGCGCTCAGCGCGAGCAGCAGCGCCAGCCCGATCGGGACCAGGATCGCCGCGCCGGCCACGAGACGGCGGACCACGCGCCACCAGCGAGGGGCGCGACGCTCGACCATCATCACGGCTTCCACCGCAGGCCGAGGCGGTGCGTGGCCGTGCCGAGGACGTCGAAGTCGCGGTAGGCGTAGTCCACGCGGATGCGTCCCAGCAGCAGCCCGGCACCGAGGCTCCAGCGCGAGCCGTCCCGGTCGTCGCCCGGAGTGGCAAAGCCCGCCCGGCCGAGCACGCCGACCCCCGCGGTGACCACCCCGGCCTCGAACCCAGCGAGGAAGGCGTCGGGGGCGCCTTCCGTCCAGCGACCCTCCACGCTGGTCAGCGCACGGACGGTTCCCTCCGGGTCGGTCAGATTGAAGCTCATCCCCAGCCGGGTCCGGGTCGGCAGGCCGGCGTCGGCGTCGAGGTCGCCGCCGAGGTTCTGCACCGCGAGCCCCAGCGCCGCGATGTCGTACACGGCCATGGCGACGCCCACATCCGCCGCCCACCCGCCGACCGACCAGTCCGCGACCGACTGATAGGCATACTTCGCGGAGGCGCCCACAGCGATCAGGCTGAAGCGGTACACCAGCGTCCCGGCGGCGAGCAGGTCGGCGGCCGTGAAGGTCGCGCCCGTCGGGGTCCCCCCCACGATCTCCGGTTCGTCCCCGAACGTGAACGCCTGGGCGCCTACGCCCCAAGTGAGGCGCCCGAACCGCGCGGCGAACGCCGCGGTGCTGTAGCGCGCGCCGTCGAGATGCGACTCGAACGCGCCTTCCACCGCCCAGCGGCGCACGGTGGCGATGCCGGCCGGGTTGGCGAACAGGCTGGCGGCGTCGCCCACCAGGGCCACGGCCGCGTCACCCATGGCCTGCGCGCGGGGTGAACCGGGCAGGGCCGCGACGACACTCCCCTCGGTCTGCGCGGCGACCGGGCCCGCGAGAGCGGCGGCGAGGAGCGTCGCGGCGACCCGCCCTGGCGTCACCGGATCCGGATCACGTTGAGGCGGGGGCCGGCCGTGCCGGGCAGCGGGCCGCCCGACGCGGTGCCGAACTGCAGGGCGAACGCTTGCGCCCCCACCGCCTGAATCACCCGGTGGTACGCGCCCGACCCGGCGCGCAGCGTGCCGCTCAGGTCCACGCCGCCGCCGTCCGACTCCGTCGGTACGAGCGGGAAGGGCTTCGGGAAGAAGGTGGCGTTCTGCGCATGCAGCGACGCGAAGGTGGTGCGGAACGCCCAGCTCCGGTACCGCAACTCCGCGGGAGCGGTGAACCCCGGCAGGTCCGACACCCAGTTGGTCAGCGCCCACCGGGTCACGGTCTGCGCGAACACCTGTCCCGTGCGGTTGGCCACGTTGACGGCGCCGACCTGCGCGGTCGCGACGAGGGAGCGGGTGAAGGCGTTCCGGGCAGCGGGGCTGGTGTCCGCCGCGAACTGGTCCACCAGATACCGCACGAACAGCCACCCCGCCCCACGCTCGGCCAGGCTGCCGATGCCCTCGGCGGCGAGGAGGAAGTGATTCTCGGTGGTGTCGAGGTAGGAGTAGGCATTGAACAGGTTGCCGATGGCGAACCGGGAGAAGCTCGTCTGGTCCCCCGGCAGGTAGGTCCGACCCCCCACCTCCTCGGCGAAGTGCGACAGCGCCTCGTTGAGCCACAGCTCCTCGGAGTCGCCGCCCCGCACCAGCACGTGCTGGTTGTAGCTGATCATGTGCTGGAACTCGTGCACGAACGTGACTGGCACGAGCCGCTTGACCTGATCGCGCGAGTGGGCGCAGCTCAGCGTAGCGTTCGGGTCGGCGACGATCGAGTAGAACACTTCGCCGTGGTTGAACCGGCTGTCGTTGGCGAAGCGGGGGTCGATGTCGGCGCCGAAGAAGAAGCCCGCCACGAACCCCTCGTTCTGGCACTGCGTGCTGGTGACGAGCTTGTTGACCACGTTCGTCATCAGCACGATCACGACCGAGTTCGCGTCGATGTCCGATTCGCGGCCGAACGCGGCCGTGTCCGCCGCGTACAGCCGCGTGTCGAACACCTGGATCAACGTGTCGAGGTCCTGCGTGTTGAGGCCGCCCGACGGTGCCAGTGTATCCACGTAGATCGCGAGGCGCTGGCCCACGGCCACCGCGGTCGCCCCGACCTTGTCGAACCGCGCGCAAGTGGTGGTGGCACACACGCTGAACTCGCGCTGGTGGCCGACGACCGGGGGCGGCGCGAGCGCCCCGGTCCGCAGGGCCGGCGCCTCCGGCTCGCCCCCGGGGCGCGGCTCGCCCGCCGGGGCGGCGCCACGCCAGGAGCGGTCACGCTCGGCCTTGCGCAAGAACTCGTGGAACCGGTCGGGCGTGCTGAGCGCCGGCCCGCCCCCCACCCGCTGGGCGGACAGCACCGCCACCGTCGCGGTGTCGCCGGCGAGGCGGAAGGACGTGGTGATCCCCGGGGTCCCGGTCGCCGCCTGCGGCACCACCATGTACTCGATGCTCTGGCCACCGGCGTTCGCGGGGAACGCGACGCACCCCGAGTTCGGCGCCGGATCGATCGCCAGGTACTCGCCGGAGTCGAGGGCGACGGCGAACGAGTTGCCCGTCGTGCAGGCCGGCAGCACCGGATTCGAGCCGCCGTCGCCGCACGCCGCCACCAGCCCCGCGAGGGCCACCGGCGCCACACCACTCCACATCCTGCGCTGCCAAGCCATGCCGATCTCCCGCTATCGCCGGCGCGACCGCGTGGTCGCGCAGCATGAGGTTCGCTGCGACACTGCCCCTGCCGGGGGATCGTCGCGCCGCAGGCGCAAGATACGGTGCCACAACGGGTTTTGACAACGCACCAGCGTGCCGATATCTTCCCGAACCAGCCCCCCGGGACCATGACGTTCGTACATCTCCACACCCACTCCGAGTACTCCCTCCTCGACGGGGCGAACCGCATTCCGGACCTGCTGGACCGGGTGAAGGCGCTGGGGATGGACTCGGTCGCGCTGACCGATCACGGCAACCTGCACGGCGCGCTGACCTTCTACCAGGAGGCGCGAGCGCGGCAGATCCGGCCGATCATCGGCTGTGAGGCGTACCTGGCGTTCGGCAGCCGGCACCTGCGCGAGAAGGTGCCCGACGCCCCCGCGTCCTACTCGCATCTCGTGCTGCTCGCCCGGGACCGCCGGGGGTACGCCAATCTCGTCAAGCTGTCCTCGATCGGGTTCCTGGAGGGGTACTATCGGCGGCCGCGGATCGACCGGGAGGTGCTGGAGCGGCATCACGAGGGCCTGATCGGGCTCGCCGCGTGCCTGTCCGGCGAGATCGCGTTGTGGCTGCGCCAGGGGAACTACGCCGCGGCCCGGGCGAGCGCCGAGTACTTCGCCCGGGTGTTCGGGGCCGACGGCTTCTGGCTGGAGGTGCAGAGCCACGGCATCGCCGAGGAGCGCGTGGTCAGCGAGGGCATGCTCCGCCTCGCGCAGGACCTCGGCCTGCCGGTCGTGGCCACCAACGACGCCCACTACCTGCGCCGCGACGACGCGGAAGCGCACGACGTGCTGCTCGCGATCGGCACGGGGAAGGACCTGGACGACCCGAAGCGGTTCCGGTTCGAGGGCCGGGAGAGCTACGTCAAGTCCGAGGCCGAGATGCGCCTGCTCTTCCCCGACCGGCCCGAGGTGATCGCCGAGACGGCGCGCGTCGCGGACCTGTGCGAGCTCGATTTCGAGAAGCGCTATTACCTGCCCCAGTACCCGCGGCCGGCGGAGTTCGGCACCGACAACGACCTGCTGGTGCACCTCGCGCGCGAAGGCGCGCAGGCCCGCTACGGGTCGCCGCTGCCCACCGCGGTGGCCGACCGGCTCGCTTACGAGGTCGACGTCATCTCGCGCACCGGGTACGCGGGCTATTTCCTGATCGTGTACGACCTGATCAAGGCGGCCCGCGACCGCGGCATCCCGGTCGGGCCCGGACGGGGGTCGGCGGCCGGCTCGGTGGTCGCGTACGCGCTGGGGATCACCAGTGTCGATCCGCTGCGCTTCGACCTGCTGTTCGAGCGGTTCCTCAATCCCGACCGGATCTCGATGCCCGACATCGATCTCGACTTCTGCTTCGAGCGGCGGGGCGAGGTGCTCGAGTACGCACGCGCGCGCTACGGGCGGGACTCGGTCGGTCAGATCATCACCTTCGGAACCCTCAAGGCGCGGGCGGCGTTCCGCGACGTCGCCCGCACCCTGCGGCTCGAGCTGGGCGACGTGGACCGCCTCACCAAGCTGATCCCGGCGGGCCCGGGGTTCAGCTACACCCTGGAGGAAGCGGGCGACAAGGTCCCCGAGCTCAAGTCCGCCGCCGCCAGCGACGAACGCGTCCGCAAGGTCATCGACCTCGGCTCGCGCATCGAAGGGCTGGCGCGCCACGCCTCCGTGCACGCCGCCGGCGTGGTCATCGCCCCCGGCCCGCTCTCCGACTACGTGCCGGTGTGCCTCGCGCCCCAGGGCGCCGACGCCATCATCACGCAGTACGACATGGTGGCGCTCGAGCAGGCGGGGATGCTGAAGATCGACCTGCTCGGCCTCAAGACCCTCACCGTGATCCACGACGCCGTGGCGATGATCCGCGCCCGCCACGGCGTCACGGTGGACGTGGACGGGCTCGACCTCGCCGACCCGGCGGTGTACCAGCTGCTCGCCTCCGGCCGGACCGCGGGGGTGTTCCAGTTCGAGTCCGCCCTCGCCACCGACTGCCTGCGCCAGATGAAGTGCGACCGGTTCGACGACCTGGTCGCCACCAACGCCCTGCTCCGCCCCGGCCCGCTGGACACCGGGATGCACCTCGTGTTCATCAACCGGAAACTGGGACGCGAGGCGGTGCGCTATCCGCACCCCGCTCTCGTCGAGGTGCTCGAGCCCACGTACGGGGTGATCACCTACCAGGAGCAGGTGATGCGGATCGCGAACGTGCTGGCGGGCTATTCGCTCGCCGAGGCCGACGTGCTCCGCAAGGCGGTGGGCAAGAAGAACCAGGAGCTGATCGAGGAGGAGCTGAAGCGGTTCGTGGACCGCGCGGTGCAGCGGGGGCACGACCGCCGGGTGATCGAGGACATCGCGGCGCAGATCGCGACGTTCGGCCGGTACGGCTTCAACAAGTCCCACGCCGTCGCCTACTCGATCCTGTCCTACCAGACGGCGTGGCTCAAGGCGCATTACGCACCGGAGTTCATGGCGGCCCTGCTGTCGTCCGAGATCGGCAACACCGACCAGGTGGTGCGCTACATCGGCGAGGCGCGGGAGCTGGGCCTCGAGGTGCTCCCCCCGGACGTGAACGAGTCGGGGTTCAAGTTCACGGTGGTGGGGGACCGGCGTATCCGCTTCGGGCTGGGCGCGATCAAGAACGTCGGCGAGGGGGCGATCCGCTCGATCCTGGCGGCCCGCGAGGCCGAGGGGCCGTACCGCACGCTGGTGGAGCTGTGCGACCGGGTGGACCTGCGCCTGTGCAACAAGCGGGTGCTCGAGGCGCTGATCGACTCCGGGGCGTGCGACTCACTGGGGGGGCACCGCGCCCAGCTGATCGCCACGCTCGAATCGGCGTTCGCCGAGGCCCAGGTGCGCCAGCAGGAACGGGACGCGGGGCAGGTGGGATTGTTCGGCGAGGGCACCCCCGTCCCCCGTCCCGCGTCCCCCTCCCCCGAGGTCCCCTCGTGGACCGAGCATGAGCGCCTGACGCGCGAGAAGGCCGTCCTCGGGTTCTTCATCTCTGGGCACCCGCTGGAGAAGTTCCGGGCCGAGGTGGAGATCTTCGGCAACCGGACGACGGCGACGCTCGGGGAGTGGAGCGACCGCAAGGTGGCGATCGCGGCCGTCACGACGGTCGTCAAGCGCCAGGTCTCGAAGAAGACCGGTGCCGAGTACGCGCGGCTCGTGCTCGAGGACTTCCACGGCACGGCCGAGGCGCTGGTGTTCCCCGAGGCATGGGCGCGGCTGTCGGGCGTGATCCACCCGGACGACTGCCTGCTCCTGACGGGGAGCTACAGCCCGCGCGACCGGGGCGAGGAGCAGGCGCCGTTCATCGTGGAGGCGGCGCGCCCGCTGGGGGAGCTGCGGCCCAGCGGCGCGGTGGCGGTCCAGCTCTCGTGGACGGCGCCGGACGCGCCCCCGGTCGAGACGGCCCGGTCCGCGGCGGCGCTGTGCGCCGCGCACCCCGGCCCCGCACCTGTGATCGTGGCGTGGGGTGACGGCAACGGGACCACGGCCCGCCTGCGGAGCCAGTCGCTCCGCGTGGACCTGGCCGACGATCTCCTCACGGCGCTGCGGGGACTCCTCGGCGCCGAGCACGTCCATCTCGTCAAGGCGGACTGACCGATGGCGACCTACACCCTGGAGTTCGAGCGCCCGCTCCTCGAGCTGGAGCGCCAGATCGAGGAGTTGAAGCGCGCGGCCGGCGAGCGGGCTGGGGACTTGAGCCGCCAGATCGCCCCGCTCGAGGAGAAGCTCGCGGAGCTGCGGGCGGAGATCTACCGCAGTCTTTCCCCGATGCAGCGGGTGATGGTCGCGCGCCACCCCCGGCGGCCCTACACGCTGGACTACCTGCGCCTCGTCTTCACCGATTTCGTCGAGCTGCACGGCGACCGGTTGTTCCGCGACGACCCCGCCATCATCGGCGGCTGGGCCCGGCTCGACGGATCCACCGTGATGGTGATCGGCCACCAGAAGGGCCGCGACACCAAGGACAACCTGCGCCGCAACTTCGGGATGGCCCACCCGGAAGGGTACCGCAAGGCGCTGCGGCTGATGCGACTGGCCGAGAAGTTCGGGGCCCCGGTGATCACGCTGGTCGACACCCCCGGGGCGTACCCCGGGCTCGGCGCCGAAGAGCGCGGCCAGGCGGAAGCGATCGCGCGCAACCTGATCGAGATGGCCGGGCTCACCACCCCGATCGTTACCGCCGTCATCGGAGAGGGCGGGTCGGGGGGCGCGCTCGCCATCGGCGTGGCCGACCGGGTGCTGATGCTCGAGAACTCGGTCTATTCGGTGATCTCGCCCGAGGGCTGTGCGGCGATCCTGTGGAAGGACGCCAGCCAGCGCGAGCGGGCGGCCGAGGCGCTGAAGATCACCGCGCAGGACCTGCTGGGACTGAAGGTAATCGACGAGATCATCCCTGAGCCCCCCGGGGGCGCCCACGCCGACCCTGAGGCGACCGCCCAGCGCCTGGGCGACGTGCTCAAACGGCACCTCGCTGACCTGCGGCGGTTGCGCGTCGAGAAGCTGCTGCGGCGCCGCGAGGAGAAGTACCTCTCGATGGGCGTGCTGCGTGAGAAGTAGCGGATGACCGCCGTCGTGGAAGTGCGGTTCAAGGGAAATCGCAAAGAATACTTCGCGTGGGGGGCCGACCAGCCGCCCGCGGTCGAGTCGGCCGTGATCGTCGAGGTCGAGCGCGGCCAGGACCTGGGCCGGGTGTCGGCGGTAGGCGAGGCGGCCAGCACGAAGTGCTCGCGCTGCGGCGCCTGCGGCGCGGCAGGCGCCCAGGGCGCGGGCGCCACCCCGCCGACGCGCCGCATCCTGCGCCCGGCGAGCAAGGAAGACCTGGCCCGGGCGGAGCAGCTCCGCACGGCCGAGGACGACGTGCGCCGGCGCGTGCGCGAGCACGTGCGGCGCCATGGTCTGCCGATGAAGGTGAGCGACGCCGAGTGGCAGTGGGATCGGCGCCGGCTCACCATCTACTTCACGGCGGACGAGCGCGTGGACTTCCGCTCGCTGGTCCGGGACCTGGCCGCCGAGTTCCGGACGCGCATCGAGCTGCGCCAGATCGGGGCCCGCGACGAGGCGAAGCGCCTCGACGGCATCGGCCGCTGCGGGCGCCAGCTGTGCATCGCCAGCTGGCTGCCGACCGGACGCCCGGTGAGCCTGTCCCTGGCGAAGGACCAGGGACTCTCCCTCAACCCCTCCCAGGTGTCGGGGCCGTGCGGGCGCCTGCTCTGCTGCCTGCACTACGAGCACGCGTTCTACGTGGAGAGCCGGCGGCGCTTCCCCAAGGAGGGGAAGGTGCTCCGCACGGCCCAGGGCCCCGCCCGGGTGGTCGCCGTGGACATCTTCCGGGACCGCGTCACCGTGCGCGCCGAGGACGGGACCACCCGCGTGGTGGCGCTGGACCAGCTGCGGCAGGAGGTCGAAGCCGCCGGCGATGCCCTGGGCGCGCCCAAGGGGCCCCCGCGTGGCTAGGTTCTACCTCACCACCGCCATCGACTACTCGAACGGCGACCCGCACCTGGGGCACGCGCTCGAGAAGGTCGGTGCCGATGCCATCGCGCGCTGGCGCCGCCTGCGCGGGGACGACGTGCGCTTCCTGATGGGGATGGACGAGCACGCGCAGTCCGTCGTGCAGGCCGCCGCGGCGGGAGGCATCACCCCCCAGGCCTGGGTGGACGGGATGGCCGCGACGTTCGCCGGGTTCTGGGCGCGTCTCGCCACCAGCCATGACGACTGGATCCGCACCACCGAGCCGCGTCATGCCCGGGCCGTCACCACGCTGCTCACCCGCATCCGCGAGCGCCGGCCGGATCACGTCTTCCTGGCCGAGTACGAGGGCCTCTACTGCACGGGGTGCGAGGAGTTCAAGCAGGAGTCGCAGATCGTGGACGGGCGCTGCGGCGAGCATCCCGGTCTGGTACTCGTCCCGACCCGCGAGGAGAACTACTACTTCCGGCTGAGCGCCTATCGCGACGAGATGCTGGCGCGCATCGAGTCGGACGCGTTCCGGGTTCGGCCGGACATCCGCCGCAACGAGGTCCTGGGCCTGCTGAAGGCCGGGCTGCAGGATATCTCCATCTCCCGCCGGCGCCAGCCGTGGGGGATCCCCTTCCCCGGCGATCCGGACCACACCGTATACGTGTGGTTCGACGCGCTCATCAACTACCTCTCCGCCACGGGATACCCCGACCCGGGGTACGAGCGCATCTGGCCCGCCGACCTGCACATCGTCGGCAAGGGGATCACCCGCTTTCACTGCGTGATCTGGCCGGCGATGCTGCTCGCCGCGGGCGTCGCGCTCCCGCGCGAGGTGTGGGCGCACGGGTACGTGCAGTGGGAGGGCGCCAAGATGAGTAAGACGGCCGGCACGGCCGTGAGCCTGGCGACGGCGCTCGAGCGGCACGGCGCGGACGCGCTGCGCTACTTCCTGCTGCGCGAGATCGGCTACGAGAACGACGGCAACTTCACCTGGGAGCGGTTCGACGCCCGCTACACGGCGGACCTGGCGGACACGCTCGGCAACCTGGTGTCGCGCTCGCTGTCGATGATCCACCGCTACCGCGCCGGCACGGTGCCGGCCGGCGCCATCGATCCGGCGCTCGAGTCTGACGCGCGCGCCGCGCTCGCCGCCTACGCCGCCGCGCTCGACGCGAACGACCTGAGCGGGGGCGCGGCCCTGGTGATCGAGCTCGCGGCCCGCGCCAACCGTTACGTCGAGGAGCGCGCGCCGTGGAAGCTCGCCAGGGACCCCGGCCAGGCGGCGGCGCTCGACGCCGTGCTGGGCACGCTCGCCCGCACCGTGGCCCGCCTCGCGGTCCTCGCCCTCCCCTTCATGCCGGGCAAGGCCGCCGAGATCTGGGACGCCCTGGGCACCGGCCGGCCGATCGGCACGGTGCGGTGGGACGACGGGCAGGAGCCCGCCGTGGCGGGCCGCGTGGTGGCCCAACCCCCCATTCTCTACCCCAAACCGGCGACCGGCACCATAAGTCGCTGATTCACAAGTACTTGCATTGTGATCTGGCTCGTTGACGCGGGTCCGGCGGACCCGTAACTTTGCTCTCCCCTATGAAGCGTAAATCCGACCGCCGCTGGACGTTACTCGTGGTGCCGCACGGCTCCGGGGGATCCCGGGGCGTGGAGGTATCACACGCCGTGTTCAAGACCGCCGTTGGTCTGGGCACGGCGGTCGTGCTGGTGCTGCTGTTGCTGGGCGGGGCGGCGTTGGCGCGCGGCGTGAGCATCTCCCGCGGTCGGACCCTGGCGCGCGAGAACGCGTTGCTCACCGGCGAGATCCAGCGCCTGCGCGAGCAGCTCGGCGTGCTGCGCGATACGCTGTCGGCGGTGGGCGACCGCGAGCAGTCGCTGCGCCTCCTGGCTGGCCTGACCCCCACGGATCCCGGCGTCCAGGCGGGCGGCATCGGCGGACCGGCGGGAGACTGGTCGGAGCGCGACAGCCTCACGGCCGTCGGGGCCACCGGTGCCCAGGCGTTGCGCGCGCGGCAGGACGTGGACGCGCTCATCCGGCGCGCCAACATCCTGGCCAGCTCGGTGAGCGAGGCGTACGACTCGATGGCGAGCCGCCAGGCGCGGTTCGCGGCGACCCCGTCGATCATGCCGACGGACGGCTGGCTGACCAGCGCCTTCCAGCGCGAGCGGGTCCACCCGATCCTGCATCTGGCGCGCCCGCACGAGGGCATCGACGTCACCGCCCCGATGGGCGCGGAGATCGAGGCGCCGGCCGCCGGGACGGTCACCAAGGTCGAGTGGGTGGACGGGTACGGCAACATGCTCACGATCGACCACGGCTACGGCGTCGTCACCCGGTACGCGCACTGCTCGAAGATCCTCGTGGCCCGCGGCCAGCGGGTGAAGCGGGGACAGAAGATCGCCCTCGTCGGCTCGACCGGCCTCGCCTCGGGCCCGCACCTCCATTACGAGGTGTGGGTGAACGGCAACCCGGCGAACCCGATGAAGTACGTCCTTCCGAATGCGATTGTAGACTGAAAACTGTAGGCTGTAGGCTGTGGGCTGATACTGCGAAGGCCACCGACCCGCGTCGCGGACCGGTGGCCTCCGTGCATTCAGCCTACAGCCTGCAGCCTACAGCGTACAGCTCAGCATCCCGCCCGCGGGTTGGTGCCCGACAGCAGGATGGTGGGCGGCAGGCTCCCCGCCCCGTTCTTCGGGCCGAGGCGCACCTGTACGCGATCCCAGTCGCAGTAGAACGCGGCGGCGGTGGCCACGTACCGCACGGCAGCCTGGGTGACCTCCACGCCCGACAGCGGCGGATCGGTGGAGATGTCCGCATCGGTGAGCGGCTGCAGGTCCGGATACGGCGACAGGATCGGACCCAGGCTCAGCGGTGCCGTGGCATCGGTGGAGCTGACCAGCCAGCCCTCGTACTGGTATCCGACCGGGGGCCGCGGGATGCGTTTGATGTCCTCGCGCAGCTCGGTGCCGAAGATACCGCCGGTCGCCGTGCCGGCGGCCCCGAACAGCCGGGGACCGCTGCCGCCATCGAACGAGCCGAAGCTGAGGCTGCTCGACAGCGATGGGACGGCGCCGCCGGGCACCTTCTGCGTGACCATCGAGGTCCACAGAGGCTGGCTCGCCGGCAGCGTACCGGCACCCACCGCCCCGACGGCCACGACCGCGGCGTTGTACGGCTCCGCGCGGAAGGGCAGGAAGTCGAACTCCATGCGGGCCCCATCCATCCCGGCGCCGATGGTGAACTCGCTCACGTCGCCCGCGACGGTATCGACCACGGCGCCGGCGTTGAGCCGGATGACCCGCCCGCTGACCTTGGCGGCCGTGCCGGCGGCGGTCGTGAGCCACACCTGGTACGCATTGCCGGCAGCCAGCGGCACCAGCCCGTTGGCGGTGACGCCGATCGTGTCCGGAGAAGCGGTGGCGCCGGGGAGCAGAGCGAGCTGGGCGCCGGTCAGCGCGGCCGTGGGGAACGGCGCGTAGCTGTTGTTGACCACCTGCCCGGTGGTCGTCAGCAGCGGAGCGATTTGGACCCGGAGGGCCGGCTTGTCGTAGTTCGGCGTGCTGTCGGCCTCGGCCTCCCAGATGACGAGGAAGTTGTACTGCACGTTGGCGGGCGCCGTGTTGCTGTTGGCGGCCACGGCGCTCTTGGCCGTGCCCAGGTTCCCCCAGGCGGACGCGGCGTTGGCGCAGGCGGTCTGGTCGAACCCCGCGTAGCCGGTCGCGTCCGACGTCCCACCCGCGATCAGATGCGGGTTGGCGCCCGCCACGGGCTGCAGGATGTTGACGCTCGCGCAGTTCGTCGTATACACCCCGTTGGCCTTCTTGCCGGCCTCGTTGAAGTCCCCGGTCGGGAACACCAGAGTATCGGGTTGTGTCACCGCTCCGGTGAGCAGCATCTCCGCGATGTCCAGCGCCCCGCGCTGCTCCACGGCGTAGCGCGCGAGTCCCATGATGTAGCGGGTATCCGCTGCCAGGCCGTGTACCTCGAACCAGAACTCCCAGACCGTGTTGCCGGCCCCGTTGCCCGGATGGCCCGGCTGCACGATGTACGCGACCGCATTCGGAGCGAAGCCGCCGGTGCCGGCGTTGGCAGCCGGGGCCACCGTCGGCAGGTACGCCGTGGGCGGTGTCCAGGCGGCGATGCCGGGTGCGTTCGGGAAGTACATCAGGCTCGTGGCCGTACCGTAGTAGCCGTTCACGTCGAGCCGGAAGTACGGCGGATTCGCCGTCGTGCGCCCGAAGGCATTCGTGATCGACGTATCGAACGGCCCTGAGGACAGGAACCGGTTCGTGACCCGCGTGCCCGACAGGAACCCGCCGGCGGCCGCGGTGTTCAGGTCGATCACCGGGATGGTGGTCGCGCCGTCGCGCGAGATGAGCTCGGTGACCTCGTTGTGCTCGCAGGCCGCCGCCAGGACGACGAGCGCGATCCCGAAAGGACGATACAGTCGCATGTGCGTTCGCTCCCTGGCGGTCAGCGCGACCCGCCGCCCGACGGCGTGAACGAGAACCCGAGCGCGAGGCGCAGGTTGTGGATGAGCCCCGGCTTGCTTTCGCTGATGCCCGCGGGGTTGTCCTCCGGGAACGTCGTGTTCTGGTACGCCGGGCTGACGGGGTTCAGCGCATCCCGGTCCCAGTCGCTCCACATGAAGTCGACCAGCTCGACCCGCAGGCCGATCATCTCGCTCACCGCGTAGTTGATCCCGGCGCCGGCCAGGAACTGCGTGCCGCCGATGTGGTCGGTCGCGTTCTCGACCTGCACGTCGCCGTACACCGCGTGGCGCCCGATGCCGCCCCGGATGTAGGGGCCCAGCTTCCCGGCCCCGATCGTGTACGACGCGTCGAGTCCGAAGGAGAGCGCGCTCATGGTCTGGGTGGCGCCGA
>DASPFU010000120.1:0-5491 GCA_035620935.1 Gemmatimonadales bacterium | reverse complement strand
ACCAGGGCGGTCTTGCCGTGGTCGATATGCCCGGCGGTGCCGACTACGACGCGGCGGACCACGGACGGCGGGTCCAGAATTCGACGGCGTTGAGCCCGCCGGCCTCGCCGTAGTGGTGACGGATGAAGCGGGTGACCAGGCGGCGGTGGGCGGCGGCGTGGGGGTCGTCGAGCGCGGGCAGCTCTGCGGCGGGGTCGTTCAGGGCGAGCAGATCGCGATAGGCGTGCGGAGGCAGCGTCGTGGCCTGGCCCGTCGTGGCGCACCGCTGGCACAGCACGCCGCCCTCACCGATGCTGAACCCCACCCGGGTGGCGGTGGCGGCGTCCACGGCGGTCCCGTCCCGGGCGCAGCGCGTGAGCGAGGGCTCGAACCCCAGGGCGCCCAGCAGCGCCCAGACGGCACGCAGCGCCACGGCATCGATCCGCTCGGCGGGCGAGCGCACCAGCGCGTCACACCCGGCGACGAGGGCGTCGTATGCGGGCGGCAGCGGCGCGGCTGGAGCCATCCGCAGCACGATCTCGGCGAGCGCCGCGGCGCCGGCGAAGCGGCCCACGTCGCGTGCCAGGCCCCGCCGCAGGTCGATCAGGTCGAACGCGCCGAGGATCTGGAGGTCGCGGGTCTCGCGGTGATAGAGGTGGGCGATCCCTTCGCTCAGCGATTCGAGGCCCGCGGCGAATCGGCTGCGGGGCCGCAGGGCCCCCTTGGCGATCGCGCTCTGCACGCCGAGCTCGCGGGTCGCGAGCCGCACGATCTTCGAGGTCTCGCTGTATCGCCAGCTCTGCAGGACGACGGCGCGGGTGGTGATGAGGGCCACGGGCCGGGCCTCAGTTCGGCGCCTCCAGCACGATGTACTTCACATCGTCGCGGGCCACCTCGTGGAGCCACGCGACGAGTGCCGCGATCTGCTCCGGCGGCTCGGTGCCGCGGCGGCCCGACATGCGCCGCGTGATGCGCAGGTCACGTCCTTCCTGACGATACTCGGCCGAGTAGGCGCCGAACGGACTCGCGGCCACCACCCCTTCGGGCAGCCGGGCCCGCCATCCCTCCGGCAGGCGCAGGCGCAGCTCCGTGGTCTCCTCGACCAGGCCGATCACGTCACCGACATCGATCGGGAAGCGACGCGGTCCGCTGGTCTCGAGCTGAGAGACGAGCCCGGGAGACGCGTACTCGCGCAGCGGCAGGGTGAGGATATGCGTGGTGCCCCCGGAGCGCTGGACCGCGCGGGACGTGCGGAACGACACCCCGATGCGGGGGGTCGCCGCGAGGTCGCGGCCGTCGAACACCTCGACGGAGTCCCCCTGGGCGCCCTCGAACACGCTGTTCGCGATCGCCCGCGCGATCTGGTCGCGCTCGCTCGCCGTGAGCTCGCGCGTGAACGCCGAGCGGAGGCCGTACTGCACGGTGCCCGTGCGGGTCTCGGTGTAGCGGCCGGCCAGCACACCCTGCGGCGACAGCTCCGCCTCGATGCGGATGTCCGTGCGGTTGGCCGACGCGGAGTCGAGCGGCAGGGTGACCTCCTCGACGCGGCCGTCGGGATGCACGACCAGCGCGAACTCGCCCTGCTCGCTCGGCGGCAGCTCGCCCCACGGCGTGAACTCGGACGTCAGGTCGGCGAAGCGGTACCCGCCGCCCGGCAGGGCGACGGCCGCGATCATGTGGTCGAACTGCGCGATCGACGGGAGGTCGCGCTCGACGCCGCCACCGGCCGAAAGCAGCACGGGATAGGCCTGCACGCCCAGCCGTCGCACCAGCGCGACGAACAGCGTCGCCTTGTCCTTGCAGTCGCCGTACTGCGTCTGCAGCACGGCCGCGGGCGTCCGGGGCTGGTAGCCGCCGATGCCGAGGGAGAGCGAGACGTAGCGGAAGTCCTGCGCCACCCACCGATGCACCGCGCGCAGCGAGTCGTCCAGCGTCCGCGCCGCGGCCACCACCTGCGTGAGCCGGGCCTCGAGGTCCGGGGTCAGGGCGTATCGGTCCTTCGAAAGCCCGTGATACCAGCGCGCGATGTCGCCCCAGCCGATGCGGCCCGCGACCGTGATCCCCACGTACACCGAGTTCGGCGTCGCCGCGTACGGCTCGCCGTCGACCGGCGGGACGTCGCTGGTCGCCCACACGTAGGTGCGGCGCCCGCCGCGCGTCGTCTCCTGCCGCGGGAAGCGCCAGTTCTCCTCGCGCAGCCGCGGCGCGAGCAGCTCAGGCACGTCCACCACGAACCGCGACCGCCGCACCAGCCGGCCGGTCGTCACGCGCCACCCCGAGTAGAAGTCCCCCGGCAATACCGGCTTGAACTGCTCGGTGGTCCAGCTGAAATCGAGCAGCGTCCCCGGCGCGATGCCGCCGATCGTCACGCGGCGGATCTTCGAGTCCGAGTAGACCGGGGCCTCGAGCGCGACCGGCGCGAGCGATTCCTGCTCGTGGGTCGGCCCCTCGGCAATGACCTTGCCGTCGACCGACAGCACGCGGATCCAGTTGACCGTGAGCTTCTCGCGATCGGCGGTGTAGCCGAAGGTCTGCTCACCCCACCGCTCCGCGCCTTCCTTGGACAGGATCTGCACCACCTGCCGATAGGTGCGGGAGGCGCGGCCGTCCGCCTCGAAACGCAGCACGCCGTCGTCGAGCAGGTAGACGAAATCCTCGCCGGGGTGCTCCGCCGGGTCGACGGCGAGCTGGTAGATGGTGTCGGCGCGCACCGACGGGTCGCCGGCGGGCGTGATGCGCGGCGCCTGCGCGGCGGCGACGCCGCCCGCCAGGGCCAACAGGGCACATGCGTACGTGATGCGACTCATCGCTCGAGATCCGGATGGAAGAGGGGTCACCGATTCAATCTAACCCCGGCCCGGGCCGGACGGTTCACGACGGGAACCGGACCTCGGCCCCGAGGAACAGGGTCCGGCCCGGGGTGCGAAAGCCGTGGACCTCCTGGTAGGCCGTGTCGAACAGGTTGTCGGCACGGGCGCGGAGCACGAGCCCCGGCCGGCCCGGGCCCGACAGGTCCACCGCGGCGCTGAGCCCGACCAGGGCGTACGGCGCGAGCGTCACCCGCGTGAAGGGAAAACCCGTGAAGTCGAGGTCGTCCCGGTCCCCGACGTAGCGTACCTCCGCCCCGCCGGTGAGCCGCCCGCCCGGGGCCCAGGCGAGCCGCGCGAACCCGGTGTGCGCCGGACGGCGCAGCAGTCGCTCACCGGCGGCGAGGGCCGCCCCAGCCCCCGGATCGAATCCCGGGCTGGTGACGCGGGTCAACAGGAACGTGTATCCCACCGTGGCGGTGACGGCCGTCGTGGGGATCACCGTCACACTCGCCTCGACCCCGTCCGCCCGGGCACCGCCCACGTTGAAGTAGTTGACGGTGTCCGGTGGCGCGGGCGCGAACGTGTATTCCACGAGATCCGTGAACTGCTGGTCGAAGTACGCCGCCGCGAGCGTCACCCGGCCGGCGACGAGGTCCTGCTCGAGGCCGGCCTCCCAGCTGCGCGAGCGCTCCGGTCGCAGGTCGGGGTCGCCGATGGTCCCCGCTCCGCCATACTGCTCGAGGAACGTCGGCTCCTTGAAACCGGTCCCCGCCGCGAGGCGCACCCGGGTGCCGGCGCCGGCGCGCCACGTCGCCCCGGCCCGCCACGTGACGACGCGGCCGAACCGCTCATTGTCCTCGAGCCGCGCACCGGCCGAGAGCGACACCCGCTCCCCGAGGCCGCCGAGCGCCTGGACGAACCAGGCCGCGGTGTGACGGGCCGTGTCCACGACGTCGCTGAAGGGCCCGAAGGCCGTCTCGGCCTCGCTGCGCTGGCGCAGCCGCTGGCGCTCGAGCTCCGCCCCCCCGGTGATCGCCGTCCCGGGCCCCGGCCGCCATTCCATGCGCACCCCCACCCCGGTGCGCCGGGTCTCGGACCGGCTGCGATACGCGAACACGCCCAGCGTGTCGCCGGGACCGTCGGGGGCGTCGTCGAAGCGCTGATCGGTCTCGTGCCAGGCGGCGAGGAGCCGGGCCTCGAGGGTCCGGCCGAGCTGCCGCCCGAGGTCCAGCGCGACGGTGGGCCCCCGCTCGCTGACGGACTGATTCGCGTCCACCGGACGGCCCGCGCCGTCGGTCGGGAACTGCGACACGCCGTCGCGCCACCGCACCGTCAGGGCGACCGTCGTCGTCGTCTCCGGCGCGAGCCGCACGGTCGCGGCGGCCGTGGTGTTCGCGTAGTGGTCGTTGACGTCGTACACGCCGTCGATCACGGACCGGCTCGCGTCCGCCGTCCAGCGCCAGGCCCCCACGCTGCCCGCGAGCGCCCCGGCGACGCGGCCGGCGTCCCGGCTCCCGCCTCCTGCCTCGAGCGTCCCGCGGAACGGGCCCGCCCCGCCCCGCGTGAACACCTGCACCACGCCCGTCACGGCGTCCGATCCGTACAGCACGCTCACCGGCCCCCGCACGACCTCGATCCGGTCCACGGCATCGGTCGCGAGGTGGGCGAAGTCGAACGCCCCTCCGGGCTGGTTCACGGGCACGCCGTCCACCAGCACCTTCACGTAGTCGCTCTCGCCGCCACGCAGGAAGAGCGACGTCTGGCTCCCCTCCGCGCCGGCGCGCGCGACCGCGGCGCCGAGCACGTCCCGCAGCGCGTCCGCCACCGTGCGCACGCCGCGCGCCGCCAGATCCTCGCCGCTGATCACCGCCACCGCCGCGCTCACCGCGTCGGCCGGCACGGGCGATCGGGTCGCCGTCACGACGATGGGACGGAGCGTCACGGTATCGCGGCCCGCCTGGGCCGCGAGGGGCAGCGGCAGCACCAGGACGAGGGCGACGAGCCGGGGCGACGGGTGGGGGGTCATCGGGCCTCCAGTGGGCGGCGCAGTGGGACGATCTGGGGAGCACCGTCGAACCGCTCGATCGCGACGGGCCAGTCGAAGACGCGCTCGACGGTGTCCCGGGTGAGCACGTCGCCCGGACGCCCCTGCGCCGCCGCCCGGCCTTCGTGCAGCAGCAGCACGCGGTCGGCGAACCGCGTCGCGAGATTGACGTGGTGCGTGATGACCAGGACCGCGAGCCCGGCGGGAGCGGCGAGCAGGCGCGCCCGCTCGAACAGCTCCATCTCGTGCCGCAGGTCGAGCGAGGCGGTCGGCTCGTCGAGGACGAGCAGCTGCGGCTCCTGCGCCAGCGCGCGGGCCAGGCGCACGCGCTGGTGCTCGCCCCCGGACAGGGTGGCGAGCCAGCGGTCGGCGAGGGGCAGCGCGTCGCATGCGGAGAGCGCCCGCTCGACCGCCGCGTAGTCCGCGCCGCGCGCGGGCGCCCAGGGCGACAGGTGGGGGTAGCGGCCCAGCAGCACGGCATCCCGCACGCGCAACGGGAAGGTGCTCTCCTCGCGCTGCGGCACGACGCCCACGGCGCGGGCCAGCTCCTGCGGTCCCCACACGTGGGCCGGCCGGCCGGCGACACGCGCCTCCCCGGCGGCCGGCTGCACCGCCCCGAGCGCGACGCGCAGCAGAGTCGTCTTGCCGCTCCCGTTCG
>DASPFU010000119.1:0-22609 GCA_035620935.1 Gemmatimonadales bacterium | reverse complement strand
CGATACTCGAGCAGCAGGCGGGGGACCTCATGACCGAGGGCCGCGAGCTGCTCGAGGACCTCCGCGTCCGTCGAGGGGCCGGTCTTGGTGCGTTTCACCACCGGCAGCTGGAGCTTGGTGAACAATACGGTCCGCAGCTGGGGCGTGGACAGCAGGTTGAAGTCAGCGCCCGCGGCGCGGTGGATCTCCTGCTCGCGCTCCGCGAGCTCCCGCGCCAGGCCGCGTCCGATCTCGGCGAGCAGCACGCCATCGACGAGCATGCCGCGCCACTCCATGTCCACCAGGACGCCGACGAGCGGCAGCTCGATCGTCTCGAGCAGCGGCCCCAGACGGTGATCCTCGATCTCCGGCGCGAACCGCTCGCGCAGCGCGAGAATCGCCAGTGCGCGCGCCTGACCCCCCTGGGCCACTTCGGTCACCGCCAGCTCCCGCACGGGTCGGAGCGCGCGGCCCGCTCCCGGGGCGGGACGCGGGGGCGGCACCTCGTCCGCCGGAAGCCGCTCACGCGCGAGGTCCTCGAGCGCAAAGGAGCGCCGCCCGGGATCGAGCACGTAGGCCGCCAGCATCGCGTCCCACGCGACGCCGCCCAGCTCGATGCCGGCCCGGCGCAGCGCCAGCCAGTCCCGTTTGAGATCGTGCCCCTGCTTGGGCACGCCCGCATCCGTGAGCAGGTCGCGGATCCCCGCGAGCGCGCGGTCGCCGAGCGGCGGGAGGTTGCGCGGCGGCGGGCCCCCCGCCAGCTCGCCCTCGGGGGCGCGGTGCGCGAGCGGCAGGTACCAGGCCCCACCACCGTCCACCGCCAGCGCGAGACCGGCCAGGGGCGCGCGCAGGGGATCGGCCCCGTCGAGCACCGCCTCCACCACCACGCCCGACGCGGCGCGGCAGGCGGCCACCACCGCCGCGATCGCGGCGGGATCGTCCACGACCTGCACGCCCCGCGCCGGCCCCCGCGCCGGGCCCGGGACTTCGCCCGCCGCCCGGACGGGCGCCAGCGCGACGAACCGGTCGAGCTTGGGGATCAGCGAGCGGAACTCGAGCTCGGTGAACAGCTCGGTGAGCCGCGCGACATCGGGCGGCTCGACGCGCAGCGCGTCGAGGTCGAGCGCGATCGGTACGTCCCGCCGGATGGTCACGAGCTCGCGCGACAGCCGGGCGTCGGCGGCGTGCGCGAGCAGCGCCTCGCGCGCCCGCTTGCCGGGGACCTCCGGGGCCCGCGCCAGCACCGTCTCCAGATCGCCGAAGGACCGCAGCAGCTCGAGCGCCGTCTTCTCCCCGACGCCCTTCACGCCAGGCACGTTGTCGGACGCGTCGCCGACGAGCGCGAGGAAGTCGGTCACCTGCGCGGGCGGGATGCCGAACCGCTCGGCGGCATTCGAGTCGTCCACCCATTGCTCCTCGACCGCGCCGGGCCCGCCGCGCCCGGGGTTCAGGAGCGCGACGTGCGGGCCGACGAGCTGGTAGAAGTCCTTGTCACCCGAGACGATGACCGCCTGCAGCCCGCGCGCCGCTGCCTCGGTCGCGAGCGTACCGATCACATCGTCGGCCTCGAATCCTTCCACGCCGAGCGCCGGAATGTGGAGCGCGTCGAGGATCTGGCCGACCCGCAGGACCGACTGGTCGAAGTCCTGCTGCAGCTCGTCGCTCAGCTTCTCGCGCGTCGCCTTGTAGGCCTCGTACGTCCGATGCCGGAACGACTCCCCGACGTCCTGCACCCAGCCGAGGTATTCGGGGCGGCGGGTCTCCATCAGGCGGAGCAGGAAATTCGAGACCCCCCACGCCGCCGACGTGTTCTCGCCGCGCCGATTGGTGAGGGGACGGGCGATCATCGCGAAGAACGCGCGGTACAGCAGCGCGTAGCCGTCGAGCAGGTACAGCGCGGGGCGGGCGGGCGCGGCGGTCGTCATGGGCGGCGGGGGAAGATAGGGCGCGGGCGGGGCGCCTGCTCCACCGGTCAGTCAACGGGCGCGGGATAGAGCGCGGCGTACAACTCGCGATTGCGCAGCACCGACCGCACGTAGCCGCGGGTCTCGCGGTACGGGATCAGCTCCAGGAACTCGTCGGGATCGGTCCCGGCGTGCCGCTCGAGCCAACGGTCCACGGGTCGAGTGCCGGCGTTGTACGCCGCGATGGCGGCGTCCACGCGGGGCGCGTAGCGGGCCAGCAGCCGGGCGAGGTGCGCGGCCCCGAGATGCAGGTTGAGGTCCGGCACGGCAAGCCATTCCGGCTCGAACGGGACGTCCAAGCCCCGCGCCAGCTGGGCCGCGGTCGTCGGCAGCAGCTGCGCCAGCCCGCGAGCCCCCGCAGGCGAGCGGGCATCGGCGTCGAACACGCTCTCCTGACGCACCAGGGCCGCGAACAGGGCGGGGTCCACCCGGAACTCGGCGGCCTCCGCCGCGACCGCGTCCCGGTTGGGCCACGGGTACACGGCCCGCACGGCCCGGGCGTCATCGGGCGCCCGCGCGACGGCCACCCACCCCAGTCGCACGCCGGCGGGGCCGAAGCCACGCGCCGCCAGGCCCGCGCTGAGCGCGAGCAGCGATTCGAGGTCGTCGGGTGGGGCGCGGAGCAGGACCCGGACTTCGGCGACCGCTTCGCTGTCGAGTCCGGCGAGCCGGAGCGTGTCGATCTGCGCCAGCGCCCCGACGACCGCTGGCGACGCGAGCGGCGCGGGGGGCAACGCGATCGTCACGGGCGGGAGTCCGGCCGCCGCCCGCGCGCGCAGTCCGTAGTAGCCGAGCGAGTCCGCGGTGGCGAGGGCGGTCCACAGCGTCCGCGCACCCGCCGTATCCCCGGTGTCCGCGGCGAGCCGGCCCAGCCAGTACCGGGCGGCGTCCGCCTGGGGCGCGCCCCGCGCGATCTCGTCGCGATACCACGCCGCGGCCGAATCGGCGCGGCCCGCCCGGCGCAGGGCGTGCGCGAGCCGGAACCGCGCGACCGACGCGCGGCGATCGTCGGGGTAGCGGCGGATCACCTCGGCGAACCACCCCGCGGCGGCGGTATCGCCCTCGTCCGCGAGCGACTCGGCGATCAGGAACACCGCGATCGGGGCGGTGCTGTCGGCGGGATAGCGGTCCGCGAAGCCGGCGAGGGCCCGTCCGGCTCCCGGGTCGCCGACTCGGAAGAGCACACGCGCGCGGCGATAGACCGCCCGCGCGGCCACGGTGCTGTCGCGCGCGGCCGCGCGATACGCCCGTTCGGCCGGCCACAGCTGGCCGGTGGCGGCGAGCGCGTCGCCCTCGAGCAGCAGGGTCTCGCCACTCGAGTCGCCGCGCGCGATCGCCCGGCGCACGGCCGCGAGCGCGGCCGTCTGGGATCCGCCCGCGGCCAGGGCACGCGCGTGCGCGCCGTGCTGCGCCGCATCGGCCGGCGGCAGGCGCCCGGCGAGCTCGACTACCACGGCCATGTCCTCACGCGTGGACGAACGATCGATCGCGGCGTACAGCGCGGCGCGCCCCGCGACCGTGTCGCCTCGCTCGAGCAGCAGCGCGACCCGCTCGCGCCGGGCGCCGAGTCGCTCCGCCGCCGCCAGGGCGGCGGCGGTGTCCCCGGCGGACCCCAGCACCAGGATCCAGGCCCGGGCCGCGGCGCGCGCCGGCCCGGGGCCGAGGTTGTCGAGCAGCTCCCGGGCGGCCGCCGTGTCGCGGCTGACGCGCGCCTCGCGCAGGCGCAGCCAGTCCGCGATCGCGGCGAGGCCGAGGCGGCGCGCCTCGCGGAACGCGGCCGCTGCCTCGTCGCGCTTGCCCGCGGCCTCGAGCGCCACGGCCTCCCGCACGGTGAAGAGTGCGGCGGTGCTCCCGGCGGCGCGCCGCCGGGCGGCCGAGAAGCGTGACGCCGCCGACTCGTGCATGCCCAGCCCCGCCTCCGCCTCACCCAGCAGGGCGAGCCCCAGCGGGTCGTGCTCGTCGAGCCACGGCTGGCCCACCAGGAGCGAGCGGGCCCGGTCGTAGCGCCGCGCGCCCAACTCGGCGCGCGCGCCGGCGACGACCGCGGCGGCGAGCGGGCGCGCCTCGCGCGCGGCGACGGCGCGCATCGCCTCGGCGGTGTGCCAGGGCCGACCGGTGACCTGCAGCGAATCGAGCCGCTCGACGGCGGTCGCCTGGGCGGCCGCGGACCCGCTGAGCAGCGTCGCGACGAGCCCCGCGAGGAGGGGTCTCATTGCGCGCGCCGCACGCGCGCCAGGACCCGCTGATACTCGGAGCGCGAGCTCGGGGTCAGCCGGAACCGGCCGAATCCCGTCTCGTCCTCGAAGAGGAGGACCAGCCGCAGCTCGGTGTAGCTCCAGCGGATGGCGCGCAGGCCGCTGCGATCGAGTCCGCTCGACTGATCGACCACCTCGTCCGGATCACCCAGCGTGATGAAGACTTCACCCCGGTCGGTGAGCCAGCCCGGCGCGCCTTCCTCCGGGAAGCGGAGGTTGGCCTGCTGAACACGGCGGAAGTAGTCCTCGAGCGCTTCGTTCTCGGGGGTGATCGGCACCGGGTCGGTCGCGCGCCAGAACTCGTCCCACAGCTTCGAGCGGTCCTGCGGCAGCGCGTCGCGCAGCTTGGCGACGGCCTCCTGCCGCTCGAAGTACCGCAACAGACTCACCATTTCCTCGTAATTGGTGATCACGTACTGGCCCGAGAAACTGATAAGGAAAGGCAGACGCACGGGCGCCGCGCCCGCGATGGTGGCCTCGAGATCGAGCCGCCCCACCGGGAGACCGCCCGGCGCGAGCACGTGGGTCACGCGGGCCACATCACCAGAGTCCGCCGCCTGGAGGGTGGCGGTGTCGGTCCGCAGTGCCGTGCCAGTCCCGTCGAGCACGCGCAGGACGAGCGGCGTCGCCTCGGGGACACCGTACGCTTCGAAGTAGACCCGCAGGGAATCGCCGCCGTAGGGCAGGGTGGCGCGGGGACTGGTGACGAGCCGGGGCAGGGCGCCCGTGGCGCCACGCCCGTCACCTTCATAGACCGGTATCGGCTCGCCCAGCATCGGCCGGTCGAAGCGCGGGGCGGTGTCCAGCGCCTCGGCGCGGTTCAGCGCCGGGCCCGTCCCATCCCGCACCGTGACCGAGACCGTGTATCGCCCCGGCGCGAGCCGGAGCATGTGCTGGAAGATGACGCTCTCATCCGCCCGGTTGGTCTCGGCAAAGGTGCGCACGCGCACGAATTCCTGACGCGACACCTGCACGGTGCGCCCGGAATCCGGGCGGAAGGCGAGCTCGACGCGATACTGCGCCACGAACTCCGCGCCGTCGCGGTGGAAGCGGAGCGCCTGGTTGGCGAGCGAGATCCCCGCAACCGCGAGCACGGAATCCGGCGAGCCGCCATCCAGGTAGCGCACCGACGCGATGAACGGCAGCGGCGGACCGGCCACGAGCAGCCCCATCGAGCGGTAGATCGGTCCCGCGCTGAAAAGGCGCGGGACCACCGCGCCCGCCGTCGGCTGATCATCGGAACCCACCCGTTGCCACGGGCCGCAGGCGGTGCCGACGCTCAGACCGAAGGCGAGGAGCGATACCGCTCGCATACTTGCTCTACCATAAACGCGGGGGTTAGTTTCGCGCATCCACATGGCCAATGAGAACCTTGCCGGACGTACGATCGCCGGCTATCGCCTGATCGAGCGGATCGGCGAGGGCGGGACCGCGGAGGTGTACCGGGCGGAGCACCCGGAGCACGGCGCCTGTGCGTTCAAGGTATTGCGGCAGCGTCTCAGGGGCGACCCCACCGCGGTCAAACGCTTCCTCCGCGAGGCCGGGTACGGCGCCCGCGTCGTCCACCCCGGTGTCGTGCGGACGTATGAGTTCGGTGAGACCGACGGCCTGCACTACCTCGCCCTCGAGTGGGCGCCGGGCGAGGTCCTCGCGGCGTACGTGGCGCGCGCCGCGCCGCTCCCCCCGGCGCTCGTCGCCAAGATCGTCCGCCAACTCGCCGACGCGCTGGCCGCCGCGCACGCGGCCGGGATCATCCACCGGGACCTGAAGCCCGAGAACATCATGTACGACCCGAAGACCGAGCAGGCCCACCTGCTCGATTTCGGGATTGCCCGGGACGCCGAGCTCCCGCCGGAGGATCGCCTCACCCGCACGGGCTTCTTCGTCGGCACGCTGCAGTACGTCGCCCCGGAAGCGCTGTCCGGGGAGCTGGTGGATCACCGCGCCGACATCTTCAGCCTGGCCACGATCGCCTACTACCTCCTGACCGGCCGGCACCCGTACACGGGGCGCAACCCGCGGGAGCTGTTCCAGCAACTGCTGCGGGACCCGCCGCTGCCGCTCGGCGAAGCCGACCCGAGCCTGCGGTTCCCCGCGCACCTGGAAGCAGCGGTCATGCACGGGCTGGCGCGGGATCCGGCCGGACGTCCGCAGACCACCACGGCCTTCGCCGAGGAGGTCGAGGCCGCGCTCGCGAGTGCCGCGTCGGGGCGGACGGGCGGCGGGTTGTTCGGAGGACTGTTCGGAAAGCGGAAGAACTGAGTCGGATGATATCTAGTAGTAGTTCAGACAACTACGCTGCCACCGCCGGACCCCACGCCGCCAGGCCCTCCCCCATCCAGTGACCGCCCCGCCCCCGATCGACCGGCTTCGCACCCTGCTGCTCGAGCGCTCGGTGCGCCGCGGTGACTTCATCCTCGCTTCAGGCCGTCGCAGTTCCTTTTATGTCGATGCGCGACGCACCACCATGTCGGGCGAGGGACAGATCGTGATCGGTGACCTGGGCGTCGTGCGCCTGGGCGTACGCGGGTGGCTCCCGGCTTCGGTGGGCGGCCTCACCCTCGGCGCCGACCCCGTCGCCTACGCCATCGCGGCGGCGGCGCACCGGGCGGGCGTCGCGATTGACGCGTTCACCGTCCGCAAGCAACCCAAGCAGCACGGCACGGCCGGGCGCGTCGAGGGTTGCTTCACCGGCGGCACCACGGTCGTCATCGTCGAGGACGTAGTCACGACCGGCCAGTCCGCGCTGGAGGCGATCCGCGCGGTCGAAGCCGAGGGCGCGCGGGTCCTCGGGGTCCTCGCCGTCGTCGACCGGCAGGAGGGCGGCCGGGCCGCGCTCGAAGGGGCGGGCTACGCCGTGGAAGCGCTGGTCACCGCAGCGGACCTGGGTCTCGCCACGCATGCCGGATGATCCGCTGATCGGCGTACTCCGGCTGAGCGATTCGTTCAGCGAGTTATGGCCCCTGCTGGGCGCGGAGGCGGGGGCGGCTGTCGTGGATTGGACGCCGCCCGCCCCGCTCCCGCCCGGCGTGGCGCTGTTGCTCGTGGCCGCCGGCGGCCGCGAGCAGGAGGTCGCCGATGTCGTCGCGGCGCACGCGCCGCCCGCCGGTGTCCCGGTCGTCGCGGTCGGCGCGGACCCGTCCTACCGTCTCGCCCTCCGGCTCGTCGCCGCGGGCGTGCACGATTACGTCGTGCTCCCCGCCGACCGTGACGCATTGCGCGATGCCATCACCGCCGCGGTCGCCGCTCGCCGGGCCGCCGCCGGGCGGGCAGGGCTCGCCGCGCTCGAATCCCAGGCCCATGCGTTCCGCGAGATCGTCGGCGAAAGCGCGGCGCTGCGCACCGTGCTCGAGCGGGCCGCCCGCCTGCTGCCCCACGCGGACGCGACCGTCCTCATCTCCGGCGAGACCGGGACCGGCAAGGAACTGCTGGCGCGGGCGCTCCACTACGGCGGCCCGCGCGCCGCCGCGCCATTCGTCGAGCTCAATTGCGCCGCGCTCCCTCCACAGCTGCTCGAAAGCGAGCTGTTCGGCCACGAGAAGGGCGCATTCACCGACGCCAAGACCGCCAAACCGGGCTTGTTCGAGATCGCGGCCGGGGGCTCACTGTTCCTCGACGAGATCCACCAGCTCGCCCTCGAGCTGCAGAGCAAGGTGCTGCGGGCGATCGAGCAGAAGGCCGTGCGGCGCGTCGGCGGTACGGCCGTCCGGCAATTCGACGTCCGCATCATCGCCGCCACGAACACCGACCTTGCGGGCGCAGTCCGGGCGGGCCGGTTCCGGGAGGACCTGTACTACCGGCTGCATGTCCTCACCCTGGACCTGCCGCCGCTCCGGGCGCGAGGAGAGGACGTGACCGTTCTCGCCGACGCGTTCGTGCGGCGGCTCGCCGCCCAATATGGCCTCCCGGTCCCGCCCCTCACGCCCGCCCTGTGCGCCGCGTTCCTCGCCCGCCCGTGGCCCGGTAACGTGCGCGAGCTGCGCAACACCATCGAACGGGCGCTGCTGCTCTCGCCACCCGGGACCCTCAGTCTCGAGGAACTGGGAGGGGCCGAGGCCGTCGCTGCCGCGGGCGGGGCGCTGCCGTTCCCCGCCCGCCTGGCTGACATCCAGCGGGCCGCCGCGCGGGCCATGCTCGAGGGGACCGGTGGGAACCGCTCCGAGGCGGCGCGGCGCCTCGGCATCTCCCGCTCCCGGTTGCAGCGCCTGCTCGAGGGTGGGGTGGACGCCCTGGATGATGATGCGATTTGAGGCAGGTGATCCGTTCCGGGTCGCCGACCACCGTGTAACACGTTGTCTGACAATCCGTTGGACTGGCCCGACCCTTGCGTTGCGAGGGGTCGACCGCCCAACTACTCAAGGATCATCGATGCCAGTCTTCCGATCGTGGTTCGCGCTGCTGCTGCTCGCCGGCCTGGCGTGCGAATCCGCCACCGGCCCGGTCGAGCGCCCCGAGGGGCAGCTCAATTTCGTGCTGCAGGACTCGCTGGCGCCGCCGCTCGTGGCGACGCGGGACTCGTTCTGGGCCAAGGTGGACGACGGGCGCGAGCTCAAGCTGTACTACCAGGGGGCGCTCCCGGGCGACTCGGGCGAGGAGTTCCTCCACTTCGAGGTCCCGGGCGACGGACTGTACCGCCGCCCGGACGGCTCGCTGTTCGCGCCAGGGGACTCGATCCTCATCACGGTGACGGTGGCCGACCCGGCGCGGTTCGTGTTCCAGTTCGAGCCTGCCGGACTGCAGTTCCGGTCCGAGCATCCCGCCAAGCTGAAGGTCCGGTACTTCCTCGGGGAACAGGACTTCGACGGCGACGGCGACGAGGACGATGTCGACGGGGAAATCGAGCAGGAGCTCGACTTGTGGCACCAGGCGACGCCCGGCGGCACGTGGCGGCAGGTCGGGGCCGTCCGTTTCTCGGATCTCGATGAGATCAACGCGAACATCGGGTCGTTCTCGCAGTACGCGGTCGCCTGGTGATCGCCGTCCCGCACCCGCGATGCTTGGCTCGCTCGCCGACGAATCGGCCCTGCTGACGACGCTCCGCGGTCTGCTCGCGGGGGGACGGTACCTCGAGGCGGCGCAACGCTTCGAGGCGCTGCCGGCCGCCGAGGTGACGGCGCGGGCGCCGTTCGCCCTGGTGGCGGCGGAGGTGGCGGGCCGGCTGGGCCGCCTGGCGGAGGCCGAGCGCTGCGCGACGGCCGCGCTCGCCGCGGCCCGCCGGGCGGCGGAGCGTGGCGCCGAGGCACGTGCCTGGAACATCCGCGGCGCGATCGCACTCGAGCGGGGCGACATGGCCGCGGCGGCCGAGTACTTCGACGAAGCGCTCGCGGCGGCCCGCCCCGTGACGGCAGCGGGGATCACGGCGCGCGCGCTCAACAATCTCGGGATCGTCGCCGATCTCCGTGGCGACCACGCCGCCGCGCTGGCGAATTACGAGCTCGCCCTGGCGGCCTACCAGCAGGCGGGCGAGACGACGGGCGTGGTGGAGACCCACCACAACATCGGGATCACGCGTCGCCATCTGGGCGACTATGCCGGGGCTCTCGCGGCAGCCGACCAGGCGCTGCGACTCGCCACGGACGTGGGCAACGACAGTCTCGCCGCGCAGGCCCTCCTCGGCCGCGCCGAGACCCATCTCGGCCAGGGGGACGTCGGGCTCGCCGCCGCCGAGGTCGCGCGGGCCCGCGCGCAGTATGAGCGGCTCGACCATCCCGTGGGCCTAGCCGAGGCCCTGCGCCTCGAGGCCGCCGTGGCGGCGGCGAGCGCCGCCTTGCCGCGCGCCGCCGAGCTCCTCGGGGAGGCGGCCGCGCTCGCCGAGCACCACGGCAGCGCGCACACCCTGGCGGAGATCACCCGCGACCTGGCGAGCGTCCGGGAGCGACTGGGCGACGCCGCCGGCGCGCAGGACGCCCGGCTCCGGGCGGCGCAACTCTATCGCAAGCTGGGCGCCGCCCACCTGGCGGCCCGGCTCGAGGCCCCGCCCACGCCGTAAGCTTGTGCGCCCCGGCGCCGCGTATATGATGTTCCGCAGAACCTGCATGCACCCGCCGCCCCCGTGACCTCCCCCTTCCATTCCGCCCCCGACCGGCCGGCCCATGCGGTGCGTCCCTCGCTGGCCTTCCGGCTGCGTGGCTGGCCCGACGAGGGGACCGCGGTTGAACAGCGGCTCAAGGACGTCCAGACGCTGGTGCGCGGCCAGCGCCGCCGCTGGCTCGTGATCGCCGGGGTGTTCGTGGCCGGGCTCACGGGCGCGCTGCTCGACCTGACCGCCGTCCCGCCGTCCACCATGGCGGTCACCGCGGGCGCCGCGGCCGCCGTCAACGCGGGGGTCGGGGTCGTGCTGCGACGGGGGTGGTACCGCTGGTGGCTGATCTACGGGCTCGCCCTGCTGGACGTCGCCCTCGCCGCGACCCTGGTGGTGTGGTTCGGGCCCGGCGGGGTGGCGGTCGGGCTGCTGCTCGCCGTGCTGCCCTATGCCTTCGATCAGGCCCACGCGGCCAGCGGATTCCTCCTGCTGGTGGCGGCGGTCGCCTACATCGCCGCCGCGGTGTGGCACGGCCGGCTCACCGGCCTCGAGGGCCTGCCCTCCCGCGCGTGGTTCGAGGCCGGCCTGCTGCTCGTCGTCGCGTTCGCCCTGCAGCGCATCCCCGCCGCCCTCATCGCCCGGATCCGGCAGGTACGCGCGGTCATGGGTGAAGCCGAGCACGGATTCCTGGCTGTGCGGGCGCCCGCCGTGGCCGGCGACGAACTGGGGTTCCTCGAGCGTTCCCTCAACCGGATGCTCGAGGAGATCGGCGACACCATCTCGGCGGTGCAGCGCGAGGCCGACGAAGTGGCAGCGTTCGCGGAGCAGCTGGCGGCGTCGGCCCAGCAGCTGCACGCGACCTCCGAATCGGTGAGCACGACGTCGCGGTCCCTGGCGACGGCCCTCGGCGAGCAACGCGGCGTCGCCGACGCGTCCCGCGGGGAGAGCGCCAAGGCCGCGGACCAGGCCGATGCGTTGCGCACGCGCGCGGAGCTGATGCAGTCGGACGCGTCCCGCCTCACGGGGGCCGCCGACCGGGGCCGCGAGCGGGTCGAGCGGGCCAGCCGCACGCTGCGCGACGTGGGCGACGAAGTACGGGCCACTGCGGCCAGCGTCTCGGGACTGGCGGGCATGTCCCAGCGGATCGCCGGGTTCGCCCGGACGATCGCGCGCATCGCCCGGCAGACACACCTCCTCGCGCTCAACGCCGCGATCGAGGCGGCGCACGCGGACGAGCACGGCGAGGGGTTCGCCGTCGTGGCGGACGAAGTCCGCGCCCTGGCGGCCGAAGCGGGCCGCTCGGCGCGCGAGGTCGCCGAGCTGGTGAGTGACCTGAGTGTCGGCATCGACGCCGCCGTCCGGGCGATGCAGGCAGGAGAAACGAAAGTGCGCGACGTCGGCGCGGTGGCGAGCGAGGCGGAAGACGCGCTGCGCGAGCTCCAGCAGGGCGTGCAACTGATGGGCGACCTGGTGGACGCGACGGCCGAGGTGAGCCACAGCCAGGCACAGCGTCTGGCGGCGCTGGCGCAGTCCCTCGAGCGCGTGGCGAGCATCTCCACGATCTCCGCCGGCAGCGCGGACGGCGCGGCCGCGGCGACGCAGGCGCAGATCGCCGCGATGGGCGATCTCACGACCACGTCACAGCAGCTGGCCGAGCTCGCCACACGGCTGCGCGGCAGCATCGCCCGCTTCTCGGTGCTGCGCCGTGATCAGGCCACCGCCGAGCACCGGGCGGCTCGGACCGCCGCCGACTGACCTGGTCGTCACCCCGTCCGGGAGGCCGCTGCCGCGTGGGGTCCTTGGTCCCGTTGCCCCGCGTGAAATGGGTGCAACGCGCGCAGGGCCTCCCGATACGGGGTGACGAGCAGGTCGACATACCGCGTGAGCGCGACCTCGAAGGGGAACCGCTGCCGGAACTCGCCTGCCGTGAGCCCGAGCATCGCCTTGAGGTGCCGTCCAAGACTCTGCGGTGACGAGAAGTCCATCCGATACGCCGCGTCCGCCACCGACATTCCCGGGTTCTCGAGCAGCCACGCGATGTGCAGCAGGCGCATGCCGGCGAGGTAGGCCTTGGGAGACGGCAGGCCGGCCCGCTGGAAGCGGGACATCAGGGTGCTCTGGCGCACGGCGAGATGGCGGGAGAGACCCCGCACCGTGGGTATCACCGGCGCGAGCCGGGCGAGCGTCTCGAAGAACAGTCGCACGTCGTCGGAGACGTCGCGCAGGGTGGGACGCAGGCGGCGCAGCAACTGGGCGGTCACCGGGCACCCGGGGCGCCCGACCGTGTCGCGCAGTCGGTGCCAGCCGTCGGGCAGCGAGCAGTCGATCGCCGCGCGCACACCGCTCGCACCCAGGCGCAGCAGGGTCTGCGTGCTCACCGCGTCGTGCCGGGAGACCAGTGCCACTGTGGGGAGCGCCGGGAACTCGCGCACCAGGCGCATCACCGACGGCAGGTCGTCGGCCGCGCAGCTGTGCGCCGAGAACACCACGGCGTCCACCCGCGAGCGGCGGGCAGCGGCGAGCAACTCCCGGAAGGAGCCGGCGAAGACGGTGACGAAGCACCCGCTCCCGACCGCTTCGATCCGGGACCGCTCCGCCGGCGGGATCAGCGCGCACACCGTCACCATCGCGACCGAGGCTAACGCCCGACGCTCAACCCTCGCTGACGGGGGGCACGCGCCCTGACCCGGCGCGCCCGGCGCCGGACCGGCCCCCTCAACGCCGTTTCAACGCCCCGCCCCGTCTGCGGCCGGCGGTCGAGCCGTTAGGTTTCACGGACGTACCTGGTCTGCCCGAGGAGGTCACCGTGAAGATCGTGAGCACGACCATCGCCCTGGCGGCCCTGGTGGGAGTCGCCGCCACCGCCGTCGCGCGGGTCGCGCAGCCGCCGTTCGAGTGGGAGAGTTCCTGGGCGTCCGTGACCTTCCCGGTCCGTTGACCATCTCCGGCGTGAGCCTCCTCGAGCAGGTGCGGTCGGCCCTCACGGGCCGCTACACCGTCGAGCGAGAGCTGGGCCGCGGGGGCATGGCGACCGTCTTCCTGGCGGAGGACGTCAAACACAAGCGCCCCGTGGCGATCAAGGTGCTCACGCCGGACATCGGGCGCCTGGTGGGGTCCGACCGGTTCCTGCGCGAGATCGAGATCGCGGCCCGGCTGACGCACCCGCACATCCTCCCGGTCTTCGATTCGGGCGATGCAGGCGGCCTCCTCTACTACGTCATGCCGTTCGTGCGCGGCGAGTCCGTGCGACACCGCCTGGAGCGCGGCGGCCCGTTGCCGGTGGCGGAAGCGGTGCGCATCGCGCGCGAGGTGGCCGACGCCCTCGACTACGCGCATCGCCACGGCTACGTGCACCGCGACATCAAGCCCGAGAACGTGCTCCTCGAGGAGGGGCACGCATTCGTCGCCGACTTCGGCGTGGCGCGGGCCCTGGCGGCGGGCGGAGATCCGAAGCTGACGGAGGTCGGGTTCGCCATCGGCACGCCCTATTACATGAGCCCCGAGCAGGCGGCCGGTGACGCCGCGGTGGACGGCCGCGCAGACCTGTACGCGCTGGGGTGTGTGCTCTACGAAATGCTCGCGGGCAAGCCCGTGTTCGAGGGGACGACGGCCCAGGCCTTGGCGCGCCAGCACCTGGTCGACACGCCCCGGCGGCTGCGGACGCTGCGACAGGATGTCCCACCGTCCGTGGAGCAGGTGGTGGAGCGTGCGCTGGCGAAGACCCCGGGTGACCGCTGGACGTCGGGCGCGGAGATCGCCGCCGCGCTCGAATCGGGCGATGTCCCGGCGTTCCGCGGCGGTCGGCGGCTGCGCCGCCGCTGGATCCTCGCCGGCGCGGCGCTCCTGCTTGCGGCGGCCGCCGTCGTCGTCACCGCCCTGCGGCGCAAACCGGCCCTGGACCGCGACCTCGTGGCCGTCGCCCCGTTCGACGTCCTGGCCCCCGATCTGCAACTGTGGCGCGAGGGGCTGGTGGACATCGTCGCCCGCAACCTCGATGGCGCGGGATCCCTGCGGGTGGTGGCCCCGACGATCGCGGTGCGGCGCTGGGAGGGTCGCGCCGACGCCCCGGCCGCGCGTCAGCTGGGGCGGCGCACCCGCGCGGGGCTGGCCGTGTTCGGGACGGTCGTCTCCACCGGGAGCGACTCCGTCCGCCTCACCGCCACCCTGTACGACGTCGTCGCCCAGCGTCCGATCACCGACCTCGTCGTGCGCGACGTCGCCGACCGCATGGACCGGATGGCGGACTCGCTGTCCCTCGGATTGCTGCGCGAGCTCGCGCGCACCCGACAAATCGGCGAAGTCCGCCTCGCGTCCGTCGGCTCGGGGTCCCTGCCCGCGTTGCGCGCGTTCCTCCGGGCGGAGCAGTTCTACCGGCGGACGGACTGGGACTCGGCGATCGCGTACTATGTGCGTGCCATCGCCTCCGACTCGACGTTCGCGCTGCCGTGGTGGCGGATCGGCTCCGCGCTGGGGTGGCAGCGCTCGGGGCTCGATTCGGTGTCACGCCAGTACCACCTGCGCGCCGGGGCCCTGAACCACGGCCTCGCACCGCGCGACTCCCTGCTCGTGGCCGCCGATTCGCTGGCGGCGGTACTCTACGCCGGGTTCGCGGCGCCTGGCGTCTGGGCGCGGGCCGGTCGGCTGTTCGCCGTGCTCGACGAAGCGGCCCGCCGCTACCCTGAGGATCCCGAGGTGTGGTACTACGTCGGCGAGGGCGGATATCACTTCGCCAACCTGTCGCGCGCGCCGATCCCGGACCGCGACGTCCTCGGCGCGTTCGAGCGCGCGATCGCCCTCGACTCCGCGTTCGGACCGGCCTACATCCACCCGGTGCAGCTCGCGCTGACCCTGGAGGGCGCGGCGGCCGCCGTGCGCTACGCCGACGCCTACCTCGCCCTCGAGCCGAAGGACGTGAACGCGGCGGGGATCCGGCTCGTACGCGACCTGCTGAGGGGCGGGTCTGCGGCCGCGGCGGCGCTCGACCGGGCCGCGCCCGCCGAGCTGTTCCACGCGGCCGGCGGGGTGGCCGGCGCCAGTGACACGACGGAGATCGGCGTGCGGATCGCGCGGGCCTTGCACGCCCGCGGTGAGCCGGCTGACAGTCTGGGCAATCGCTACCGACTGGCGTTCGCGCTGGCGGCCCGCGGGCGACTGCGGGACGCTCTGCCGCTCACCCAGGGGCACCAGTGGCAGGCCGAGGTGGTCGCGCAGGGCGCGCTCCCCGCGGATTCGGCCGATCGTCGCTTCGCCGGCTGGCTCGCCACCGACACGCTGTCGGACGCGCTGTGGCGCTGGTGGGCCACCCGCCGGGACACGATCAAGGTGCAGGCCGTCCTGGCCCGCCTCGAGGCGTTGGCGCGCGGTGCGCCACCCCGCCGGCCCGACCTCGCCGCGCTCCCCCGCGCCGTGCTGCTGCCCCAGGTCGAGGCGGCGATCGCGAACACGCGCATCGCGCTGGCGTTCGCACGCGGGGACACCGCCGCCGCCGTCGCCGCCATCCTCGCCCAGCCCGATACCGCGCGGCCCCCCAGCGTGGCGATGCAGCTGTTCCATGCCCAGATCCTGGCGGCGAGCGGCCGATTCGAGGAAGCGGCGGCGCGGCTGGATCGCCAGCGGTTGTGCTGCATGGCGATCTGGGCCGGGCCCTGGGCCCTCGAGCGCGGACGGGTCAGCGAGCGCCTGGGCCGGCGCGACGTGGCGATCGACGCGTACCGCTACGTCGTCGAGGTGTGGGCGAAGGCGGACCCTGCACTCCAGCCCTACGTGGCCGAGGCCCGCGAGGCCCTGCGGCGACTGGCCGCGGAAAACGGCGGCGCGGCACGCTAGATCCGGCCCACGGCCGGCCCCCGGCTTCGTATCTTAGCGTCGTCATGTCGAGCACCCTCCTGGCCCGATTGCAGGCCGCCCTGGGCGACAGCTATCGCGTGGAGCGGGAGCTGGGCATGTCCGGGATCGCCCGCTTCTTCCACGCCACCAATCCCGCCGACCGCCGGGAGTTCGCGGTCGCCGCCCTCCCACCGGCCGTGGCGACCCGCCTGGACCCGGAGCGTTTCCAGGCGGAGATCTCCCGCGCGGCACGCGTGCGGCACGCCCAGCTCGTGGCCCCGCTCGGCGCCCGTGTCGTCGGGGATCTCGCATACTGCATCTATCCCTATCGGCAGGGGGAGAGCCTCCGCGAGAGGCTGCAGCGCGAGGGGCATCTCCCCGCCGACGCGGCCGGGCGGCTCCTCGCGCAGATCGCCGACGCGCTGGCGCCGGCGCACGAGGCCGGCCTGGCGCACGGCGCTCTCCGCCCCGAGTGCGTGGTGCTCGACGGCACGCGCGTCGTCGTCACCGAATTCGGACTCGCCCACGCCGTCGCCGCCGCGGGCGGCGGCACCGGACCGGGCGACGCGATCGGCTCGGCGGGATACGCCGCCCCGGAACAGGAAGCCGGCCGGTCCGCCGACCTGCGTTCGGACGTGTATGCCCTGGGGGTGATCGGCTACGAGTTGCTCGCGGGCTTCCCGCCCTTCGCCGGTCCCACCGCGGCCGCGGTGGTCGCCGCCCGGCTGACCGGGACTCCGGAGCCGCTCGACGCGTTGCGCGTGGACGTCCCACCCGCGGTGACCGCGGCGGTCGCGCGCGCGTTGTCCCGCGAGCCGAACCAGCGGTTCGCCGATGCGCTCGAATTCCGCGAAGCGGCGGGCGGCCGGCGGCCGGCCGCGGCCGACGCCGGCCCGCGCGCCAGCTGGGCACTCGTCACGACCGGGGTGCTGCTGGTCGCGGCCGCCGGCATGTTCGTGCGCGCCCGGCGCCCGCCGGCGCCCGATCCGGATCTCGTCGTGGTGGCGCCGTTCGATGTCCTCGTCCCCGACCACTCGTTGTGGCGTGAGGGGATGGTGGACGTGCTGTCGCGCAATCTCGACGGCGCGGGTCCGCTCCGTACCGTGCCACCAACGGTCGCCATTCGCCACTGGAAAGGACGCGTCGATGTGGGGCCGGCGACGGCGCTCGGCCGCGAAACCGGGGCCGCGCTCGCCGTCTTCGGCCGGCTGCTCGACGCCGGACCAGACTCGGTCCGGATCTCGGCGGCGCTGGTGGACGTGACGCGCCGCTCGGTCGCGGCCGAGTTCGAGTTTCGCGGCAGCGCGGACCGCATCGGGGAGCTCGCGGATTCCCTGACGGTCGCGCTGCTGGACCAGGTCGGTCGCACGCGGCCGATCGGCGCGGTGCGCTACACCGGCGTCACGGCGGTGCCGCTCCCCGCCCTCAAGGCGTTCCTCCGCGGCGAACAGCATTTCCGGCACGCCCACTGGGATTCCGCGATCGCGGACTACGAGCGCGCCGTCGCGGCGGCCCCGGACTTCGCGCTCGCGCTGCGACGCCTCAGCCTCACGTTCGGCTGGCAGCGCTCCGGCGAAGATTCGCTCGGCCAGGCGTATGCGTTCCGCGCCGGGGCGGCGAACTACGGCTTCGCGCCACGGGAAAGCCTGCTCGTCGTCGCGGAGTCGATCAACGCCGCCCTGTGGGAGTTCACCCGCGAGCCACAATGGTGGCCGCTCAGCCGTCGCCTGTTCGCCACCCTCGACGAGGCCGCCCGACGCTACGCCGGCGATCCCGAGGTCTGGTACGAGCTGGGGGAAGCGCGGTTCCACTTCGGGTACTGGCACGGCATCGACGCGGGCGACGCTCTGCGCGCCTTCGATCGCGCGATCGAACTGGACTCGACGTTCGCGCCGGCGTACATCCATCCCGTCGAGCTCGGACTGATGCACGAGGGCCCGCGGGCCGCGCTGCGGTACGCCGCCGCGTACACCGCCGCTCGGTCCGGCGGGGCGAAGGGCGCCGGCATCCCGCTCGTCGCGCGGCTGCTGCGCCCCGACGCGGATCGCCTGGATCTCGAGCCACTGCTCGACACCATCGCCACCGATGCGATCCACAACGCCTGGCTCACGCTGGTCGCCTGGCCGGACTCGGCCGAGACCGCCACCCGGCTGCTGCGGTATCTGATCCGCGCGCGCCGGGGCGAGGCGCCTGTCTCCGACGACACCGTGGCCAACAACCGGTTGCTCGCGAGCATGTTGTCGTTCCGCGGGCACCTGCGCGACGCGCTGGCCGTGGCTGACCCGGGCTTCGCGCCGGTCCTGGTGGACGCCGCGCTGTTCGGGGTCCGGACGCCCGACTCCGCGCTCCGCGTGTCTCGCCGCTGGGTCGCCGCCAGCCAGCTCGTCCCCGCGGGCGCCGCCTTGCCGCTGTGGGAGGCGGTGGGTGACACGGCGGCCGTGCAGGACTACGCGCGCGCGCTGACGCCGGCCACCGTGCCCCACGAATCCCTGCGGCGGTACCTCACCGCGCGCGCGGCGGCGAGTCTCGCCCTGGCGCGCGGCGACACCGGCGACGCGGTCCGCCGTCACGCCGCGCTGCCGGAATCGCTGTGCGGCGGCTGCCAGAGCGCCCTCGCGCAGGCGCGGCTCACGACCGCGCAGCTGCTCAGCGCGCGCGGCCGCCACCAGGAGGCCGCCCTCCGCCTCGGGCCGGAACTCCCCGGGCTGGTCCGGCCGCTCGCCGTCCTCACCGTCCTCGCCCGCGCGCGCGCGAACGAGCAGCTCGGCCGCACGGGCGCGGCGCTGGCGGACTACCGCTTCGTGGCCGACGTGTGGCGGGCGGCGGACCCGGAGCTCGAGCCCTACGCCCAGGAGGCGCGGGCCGCCGTGGACCGGCTCACCGCCGAGCCGCGGTAGCCCCCCGCCGCCGCACCCCCGCGGGCGGCACCGCGCTCACCCCTCGAGCAGCCCCCGATAGACGTCGAGATCCGCCTCGCTGAAGCACACGAAGCGCACCAGCTCGACCGGCCCTGGTGTCCGGGTCTCGGCACGGACCACGTCCACCGCGATGCGCGCGGCCGCGGCGATGGGAAAGCCGTACGCGCCCGTACTGATGGCGGGGAAGGCGACCGAGCGCGCGCCGTGCGCCGTGGCCAGCCGCAGCGCCGCCTCGTAGCATCCCCCGAGCAGCTCCGCCTCGCCGTGCGCGCCGCCCCGCCATACCGGTCCCACGGCGTGGATCACGAACCGCACACCGTTCGCCCGCAACCGGCCGAATGCGGGTGTCAGCTTCGCCCCGCCAGTGGGGCAACCGCCCAGGGGCGCGCACGCCGCGAGCAGCTCGGGTCCGGCGGCACGGTGGATCGCTCCGTCCACGCCGCCGCCCCCGAGCAGGCTCGAGTTCGCGGCGTTGACGATGGCGTCGACGCGCTGCGCCGTGATGTCGCCCCGGACCGCTTCGATGGTGGTCGGGGTCATGGGCCGCGCCGTGTCAATACACCTCCAGGTCCTTCCCGTACGCGACTCGACCGTCGAAATGCAGCCGGATCTCCTCCAGCACCCGATCCGGACTCGCGCTCCACGGCAGCTGATGATACAGCACCAGCAATCCCGGTCGGGCGCGGGCAGCGATCCGGCCGAGGTCGGGCGCCGACGTGTGAAACGCCGCGTGATAGCGCTGCCAGTCCGCCGGGAGAGCGTCCCAGCCGGCCTGGGCATACACTTCGTGGACGAGCACGTCGCACCCCTGGCACTGCGCCACGATCGCGTCGGTCGCCCGCGTGTCGCCCGACACCACGATGGTCCGGTCCCGCGTGGTGAACCGGTACCCCAGCGCCACGGGCCAGGAGCCGTGGGCGACGGCGAAGGCGGTCACGGTGACGTTCGTGTCGGCGTACACGAGCCCCGGGTTGACCTCCCGCGCCTGAGCCCGCCAGCCGGTCCCGTTCGCCGGCTCCAGGCCGTCGAGGCGAATGCGCACGTCCTCCCGCCAGGCGTCCTGCACGTGTGCCACCAGGGCGGCGATGCCGGGCGGTCCGAACACCTCGAGCGGTGCGGTGCGTCCCAGCGTCCAGGGCGTGAACAACAGATCGGGCAGGCCCGCCGTGTGATCGTGATGCAGGTGAGTCACGAACACGCGCTGCAGGTTCTCCATCGCGAGTTCCCGCACTCCCGCGCGGCGCGCCGCTTCGGCACGACGCACCACACCGGGCCCCGCATCCACGAGGTATGCCGCGCCGTTCACGACGATGGCCACCGCCGGTCCCGCCCGATCGGGGTCGGCGTTGGGCGTGCCCGTCCCGAGCAGGACGAGACGGGTGGCGGGGACCGGGGCCGGGGTCTGGGCGCCGGCGCCCACCGCCAACGTGAGGCCAAGCGCCGCGACGCCGGTTGCGATCGATGCCCTGTGCCGCCGCTCGATCATCGAACCTCCTGACCGCGTCCGCGGTGGTTACCGTGCTGGAGGGTTACGCGTATCCCGTTCCGGGCCTATATCTTACGACGTTCCCCGAAGGACGCGAATCGCGCCCACCTGTCCCGTCACCAGGGAGCCGTATTTCGCATGAATCGCCCGCCCATCACCCGGAGCTCGTGCCGCATCGGTTCGGAGTCCGGCGCGACCGTGGACCCGGCTGATGCCGCCGCGTGACCTCCTCGGGCGCGTGCGCGCCGCGCTCGCGGGCCGCTACGAGATCATCACCCAGATCGGCCGGGGCGGGAACGCCACGCTGTTCGGTGCGTTCGACCAGGAGCGCCGCAAGATCGCGATCAAAGTGATGCACCCCGAGCTCGCCGTCACCGTGGGCGCCGAGCGGTTCCTGCGCGAGATCCGCTACGCCGGCCAGCTCGATCACCCCCACATCGCGCCGCTGCTCGACTCGGGCGACGACGATTACCTGCTGTGGTTCGCGATGCCCTTCGTCCCCGGGGAAAGCCTCCGGGACCTGCTCCGGCGCGAGCGGATGCTCACGGTCGATTTCGCGGCGCGGCTCGCCTGTGAGGCGCTCGACGCGCTCGAGCACGCCCACCGGCGCGGCATCGCGCATCGCGACATCAAGCCCGACAACATCATCTGCGGCCCCGAGGGCGCGGTGCTCGTCGACCTGGGCATCGCCCGCGCCATCGCGCAGTCGGGCGAGGATCGGGTGACGCGCAGCGGATTCGTCGTCGGGACCGAGCAGTACATGAGCCCGGAGCAGGCGAGCGGGACCGTGGACGTGGACGGCCGCACGGACGTGTACTCGATGGGCGTGGTGCTCTTCGAAGCGCTCGCCGGGCAGCCTCCCTTCTCCTCCCCTTCCGCGGCGGCCGTGCTCGACATGCACCAGCGCCGGCCCCCGCCCAGCGTGCGCGACCTCCGTCCGGACGTGCCGGACGCGCTGGCCCGGGTGATCACCCGCGCGCTCGAGAAGCGCCCCGCGGACCGCTGGCAGACGGCGGCGGAGATGCAGGCCGCCCTGCTGCCGTTCAGTCGCACGGTCTGAGCGCGCCGTGAGCGCCGATCCCCTGCTCGAGCGCGTCAGCCGCGCCCTCGTCGATCGCTATGCGGTCGTCCGCGAGCTCGGGTCCGGCGGCATGGGCACCGTGTACCTCGCCACCGATCGCGCCCTCGGCCGCGAGGTGGCCATCAAGGTGCTGCCGCCGTCGACCCGCGAGTACCTGGGAGCTGATCGCTTTCAGCGGGAGCTCCGGATCGCGGCCCGGCTGTCCCACCCGCACATCGTCCCGTTGTATGAAGCGGGGGAGGCCGACGGCTTGCTCTACTACGTCATGGCGTACGTGCCGGGGGAGACCCTCGCCGACCGGCTGCGCCGTGAGGGCGCGCTGCCGCTCGCGGAGGCGCTCCGGCTCACCTCCGAGGTGGGGGACGCACTCCAGTACGCGCACGAGCAGGGCGTGATCCACCGCGATGTGAAGCCGTCGAACATCCTGCTCTCGCGCGACCACGCCTTCCTCATGGACTTCGGCGTGGCGAAGGCGATGAGCGGGGATTCGGGCACGGGCCCCGCCCTCACGGGCACCGGCGTCGTGGTCGGCACGGCCGAGTACATGAGCCCCGAGCAGGCCGCCGGCGAGAAGCGCATCGACGCGCGCACCGACGTCTACGCGATCGCCGCGGTGCTTTACGAGATGCTCACCGGCGAGCCCCCCTTCACGGGCCCGAGCCTCCAGGCGATCGTGGCGCGCGTGATCTCGGATCCGCCGCGGCCGATTCACACGATCCGGCCGGACCTGCCCCTGCACGTCGAGCGCGCGCTGGCCGCGGCGCTGGCGAAGACGCCGGCCGACCGCCCCGCCACCGTGCGGCAGTTCGGCGATCTCCTGGCCCAACCGGCGGAGCGGCCAATCCGGCGCATGCCCGGCTGGGCGTGGCTCGGCGGGGGCGCGGCGATCGCCCTGGTGGGGGGTGTGGTGTGGTGGGCGCTCGGTGGGCGGGATCGTGCTGCGGCGCCGGCGCCCGCCGAGATGGGGCCGCCGTCCGGGATGGTGCTCGTGCCCGGAGGGGAGTACCTGGTCGGGGGTGCGACGGGGCGCGCCCAGCGGCGCGTCCGGCTCGACTCGTTCTACCTCGACTCCACCGAG
>DASPFU010000118.1:0-16959 GCA_035620935.1 Gemmatimonadales bacterium | reverse complement strand
GAGGCGATCGCTCGGCAGCCGGAGGCGGCGGACGCGATCCGGGCTACCTCACTGCTGATTGCCTTCCTGATGGAAGGCGCGACGATCATCGCCGTGATCATGGCGCTGGTCGCCAAGCTGATCTGAGCCGGCGATGCTCGCGCTACTGACGCTCGTCGCGGCCGAAGGCGAGGGCTCAGGCTCGCCGTTTTCGCTCGAACCCGGCCTGATAATCTGGACGTGGATCGTCTTCATCGGGCTGTTTCTGGCCCTGCGGCGTTACGCGTGGCCGGCCCTCGTGCGGTCGGCCGAGGAGCGCGAGCACCGCATCCAGAAACAGGTCGAGGAGGCGGAGCGGATGAATGCGGAGGCGAGGCGCCTGCTCGACGAGCACAAGGCCCTGATCGCGGGGTCGCGCGCCGAGGCGCAGGACATCGTAGCCCGGGCGAAGGGCGTGGCGCAGAAGGAGCGCGAGGCCCTGGTCGCGAAGGGCCACGAGGAGCAGGAGCGGTTGCTCGAGCGCGCGCGGCGGGAGATCGCCGACGAGCGCGACAAGGCGATCCAGGCGCTGCGCCGTGAGGCGGTCGACCTCTCCATCGCCGCCGCGTCGCGCCTGGTCGAGACGAACCTCGACAGCGAAGCGAACCGCCGGCTGGTCTCGGACTATCTGGCGACGCTCAAGTCCGAGGGGAATTGAAACCGACCACCATCGCCCGGAACTACGCGGAAGCGCTGTTCGCGGCGGCGGAGGCGCTCGACCGGGTCGCGTCGTTCGGCGACCTGATCGATGCCGTGGCCGGCGCCATCGCCACCGACCCGCGGATCGCCATCGTGCTCGAGTCGCCGCGGGTGGCGAAGACGGTCAAGTCGCGCCTGCTGTCGGAAGCGCTCGAGGGCAGGGCCCCGCGGGAGTTCGTGCGCTTCCTCCAGGCGGTGGTGCGGCGCGGGCGTCAGGGGCTGTTCGGCGAGATCGCGCGCGAATACCAGGGACTGCTGGACCGGAAGCTCAACCGGGTGCACGCTGGCGTGACGCTGACCCAGGCCCCCGACGGCGGGCTGCGCGACGAGATCGTGCGACGGCTGACCGTGGCGCTCGGCAAGGAGGTGCGCGGTCACTTCCGGGCGGACCCCGCGATCCTGGGGGGCGTGGTGGTCCGGGTAGGCGACCGCATCTACGACGGGTCGCTGCGGCGGCGGCTGCAGACGCTGCGGCGGAGGATGCTCACCGGAGCGTGACGGGGTCGGCGACGGTGGGCGGCCCGGGAGCGATCCCGGGCCGCATTGCATCTACCCCGTCACACCAGCTGGATGAGACACACCACCAGCAGGACGCCCGCCCACACCATGGCGCTCGAGGCGTCGTCCATCGCATCGCCCGCCGTCTGCACGTCCGACGCCGTGCCGTTCTCCACGGCGTCGTTGAACGCGTCCACGGCAGCGAAGAACTCCCCGGCGGCGGTGACGTACGTGATCATCTCCTTGTAGCAGGTCTGCGCCGTCGACGTGGTCGCGGCCGCGGGCACGACGGCGAGGCACGCGGGGACCGGGGCAGCCGCGGCGGGCCGTGCGGCGGCCAGCATGAGCAGCAGGGCCAGGGGGGCCATCCAGCGCCCCCGATCGGATACGGGCGACATGGTCACCTCCCTCACGGCTCGAGGCGCGGCGCCCGGAGCGCCACCTCGAGGTCGATGGTGCGCTCGCCCGTGGGCGTGCGCACGCGGATGGACGTGACGGCGTGGTCGAGCACCTGCCACGGACCGAGCGGCCGATAGGCGAACCGCGTGGCGACCGTCCCATGGGGGGTCTCGATCACCATGGGGGCAGCGGACACGGCATTGTCCCGCACGAACGGGATCGCCGTGAGCTGGTTGGGCGGCAGGGTCGTGGGCCCGAGCGGCCGGAGGGCGGCCGTGAAGCCGCTCGGGAACCGGTCCACCCGCATCGCGTAGCGTTGGACGAGGTCGCCGAGCCGGACCTCGACCGTGCCGGTCACCGCCCGGGGCGCGCTCTCGGTGGGTGTGGCGCGGCGATCGCACGCCGCCGCGAGCAGGGCGAGCGCGAGCCCCGCCGCGAGGATCAGGTATGCCTTCATGGTGACTGCTCCTGTGATTCGAGGTGCCCCGGACACCGGTCGGCGCCGGGAGCATGAACCTGTCACGGACCCACGGCGCGAGCGTCATCGGATTGCCGCGCGCGACATCGTTTCCCCGCGTCCCTCCCGGGTGTACTTTCAGCGAGTGATGGACACGAGCGACCGGCGGGGGTTCTTCCGGCAGACCCTGGGGCGGGCGCTCCGCGAAGTGGCGGAGCGCACCGAGGACCGTGTCGTCACGCGCCGCTACGTGCGGCCCCCGGGCGCGATCCCCGAGATGGGGTTCCTCGCCGCCTGCACGCGGTGCGGGGCCTGCATCGACATCTGCCCGGTGCACGCGGTGCTCAAGGCCCCGGCGGTGGCGGGATTCGCGGCGGGCACGCCGTTCCTCGAGCCGAAGATCCAGGCGTGCGTCGTCTGCGCCGACATCCCCTGCGCGCGGGCGTGCCCGACGGGGGCGCTGGTGGTGCCGCCCGGTGGGTGGGCGGAGATCCGGCTCGGCACCCTCGAGCTCGATCCCGACCGGTGCATCACCTTTCACGGATCGGCCTGCGGGGTGTGCGCCCGCGCCTGTCCCGTGGGCGAGACGGCGCTGGCACTCGACGCCGATGGCCGGCCGGTGCTCAAGGCCGAGGGATGCGTGGGGTGCGGAGTGTGCGTGACGGCGTGCGTGACGCTGCCGTCGTCGCTCCGGCTGCACGCGCAGCCCCGCTGACATGAACAGCCTCCCCTATCGCGTCGCCAAGCCCTGGGGCTACGAGCTGATCTGGGCGCGCACGGACCGGTACGTGGGCAAGATCCTCCACATCGACCCCGGACACGTGCTGAGCCTGCAGTACCACAACGCGAAGGACGAGTCGATCTACGTGCTCAAGGGCGAGATCATCCTGCGCATCCGCCAGGGCGAGACGCTGATCGAGCGCGGCATGAAGGAAGGGGAGTCCTGCCACATCCCACCGAAGCTGGTTCATCAGTTCGAGGCGGTCGTGGCGACCGACCTGCTCGAGGCCTCGACGCCGGAGCTGGATGACGTGGTACGGCTGCAGGACCGCTATGGGAGGGTGTAGCGCGTGAAGATCATCGTCCCCCTCGCCGGCAAGGGCACCCGGCTCCTCCCGCTCACGCGGCGGGTCCCCAAGCCCCTCGTCAAGGTCGCGGGTCGGCCCGTGATGGACTACGTGATGGACACGGTCAAGGGCTTCGACGTCGAGGAGCTGATCGTCATCACGGGACACCTGAAGGAGGACGTGGAGCGCTACATCCGGTCACACTACCCGATCCCGCCCCGCTTCATCGAGCAGCGGTCGCTCGACGGCACGGCGGGCGCGATCGATCTGGCGCGGCCCTACGTGGACCAGGACGTGCTCATCATCTTCGTGGATACGCTGTTCGACGCCGACCTGTCGATCATCCGCACGGTGGACGCGGACGGCATCATCTGGGCCAAGGAAGTCGAGGACTACCAGCGGTTCGGCGTAGTGGTGACGGACGCGAACGGCTACATGCAGCGCATCGTCGAGAAGCCAGACACCCCGATCTCGAAGCTCGCGAACATCGGGCTCTACTACATCCGGGACTGGAAGGCGCTGTTCGACGGCATCGCCCACACCATGCGGGGGCCCGCCGGCAAGGGAGGCGAGTTCTACCTCACCGATGCCTTCCAGCACATGATCGACCACGGGCGGCGCATCTACACCGCCGAGGTGGGCGGCTGGTACGACTGCGGCAAGGTGGACACCCTGCTCGAGACCAACCGGCACCTGCTCGACACCGGGCGCGCCCGGCGGCCCGGTGCCCTGGGGCCCAACGTGACGATCCGGGAGCCGGTGTACGTCGAGGACGGGGTCAGCATCCGCGACTCGGTCGTGGGACCGAACGTCACGATCGAGGCCGGCAGCACCATCACGGGCAGCACGATCGCGGACAGCATCCTCGGGCGGGACGTGCGCGTCACGCGCGCGACGGTGCGCGAGTCGGTGGTGGGGGACGCTCAGGTGATCGAGAATCGCGAGGTGGCGCGGTGCGTGGCCGACGGCGGTGAGGTCGCCCCCGCGCGATGACGCCCCGGGCGGCCAGCAGGGGCCGGGGAGGTCGAGTGGGCAAGCCGGTGCGGGTGGGGCAACGGGCGCCGGACTTCACGCTCCCCTCTCAGTCGGGGGAGATGGTGCGTCTCGCCGACCGGATCGGCCGCACGGCGATCGTCCTCTACTTCTATCCGCGGGACGAGACGGCGGGGTGCACCGCCGAAGCGTGCGCGTTCCGGGACAGCTATGAGGTGTTCACGGACGCCGGCGCCGAGGTCATCGGGGTGTCGTCGGACCCGGTCGATGCCCATCAGCGCTTCGCCGCCCGGCTGCGGCTGCCGTTCACGCTGTTGAGCGACGCCGATGGCGCCGTGCGCGAGCGCTACGGCGTGGCGAAGTGGCTCGGCCTCTTTCCCGGTCGGGTCACGTTCGTGATCGACCGCGCCGGGATCGTGCGCCACGTCTTCTCGTCGCAGCTCGAGGCCACGCGGCACGTGCGGGAGGCCCTGGCGGCCCTCGGCGCCGACACACCGGGCTAGGGTCGGCCGCCCGTCAGCCCCGCGATCGCCACCGTCACCAGCAGGGCCCGCAGGATGCCGAGCGGGCCCTCGTCGTTCTCGTACCACTCGGTCGCCTGATGGGTATCGCCCGCGCGGCCTCCGGCGCCGAGCGCGATGGCCGGGATGCCAAGCGCGATCGCCGCGCTGGCGTCGGTCGAAGCCGCGGCCAGCTCGGCTTCGACCCCGAGCGCGCGGGTGGCGACGAGCGCCGCCCGGACCAGCGGGTCGGTCACCGGGGTCTCCCCCGACGGGCGCTCGCCCACCAGGCGGGCCTCGTACGCCAGCGGGGGAGTGCCCGGCGTGCGGCCGCGGTTCTCGGTGTCGCGGGCCGTGGCCAGCGCCCGGTGGACCTCATGGTCACGCTGCACCAGGGCCGCCGGCGACTCGCTCCGCAGGTCGAGATCGAGCCAGGCCTCCGCGGGGATCGAGTTCAGCCCGGTGCCGCCGCCCAGGCCGACCACGGCGCAGGTGGTGCGGGGACTGTGGGAGGTGGGACGCTCCGACAGGAGCCCGATCGCGTGTCCCACGGCCGCCGCCGGGTTCGCCACGCCGAACGCCGCCCACGAGTGGCCGCCGGGGCCCCGGAACGTCACCCGGTAGCGACGCGAGCCCAGGGCTCGATGCACCACCCGCGTCAGCCCGGCGCCGTCCAGCGCGATGAACGCCGCGGGGGCGGGGCGGGGCGAGGCCCCGTCCCCCGTCCCGCGTCCCCCGTCCCCCAGCAGGTGTTTCACTCCCCGCAGATTGCCGGCGCCCTCCTCCCCGACCGTCGCGGTGAAGAGCAGCGGCCGTCCGACGGCGACCCGGCCGGCGCGCAGCGCCTCGGCTATCGCGAGCAGCGCCGCGAGGCCGCGCGCGTTGTCGGAGATCCCGGGGCCCACCAGGCGCCCGCCGTCCTGGCGCACCGTGACGTCCACCTCGGGGCCGAACACCGTGTCGAGGTGCGCGCTGAGGACGACGCACCCGTCCCCCGTCCCGCGACCCTCGTCCCCGTACCACGCCCGCACGTTCCCCGCGCCGTCGATGCCCACGTGCCGCAGCCCCGCGTCGCCGAACAGGTCCGCGATCCGGCTCGCGCGTCGCTCCTCGCCGCCGGTCGGCGCCGGGACCTGCGAGATGTCGATCTGGCGCGCGACGGTGGCGCCGTCCGACGTCTCGAGGTGGCGACGGGCGGCGATGATGCGGGGGTCGCCGAGCAGCGTGCCGATCGGGCCGGCGCGGTCGTCGTGTTGCATGCCTGTAGTGTACCGCGGGTCGCTTGACCGCGCCCGCAATCTCCCGCACACTTCGGGCGTATGCCGGCCGAACAGGACCTCATCTACGACTGGAACAGTGCCGACGCCCCCTTCGACTGGGGCGCGGCCCGGGTCGACCTCAACGACGAGACACTGCGCGACGGCCTCCAGTCGCCCTCGGTGCGCGATCCCGATCTCGACACCAAGCGCCGGCTGCTCCATCTCATGGCCGACCTCGGGATCGTCGCCGCCGACATCGGGCTTCCGGGGGCGGGTCCCCGGGTGGTCGAGCAGGTGCGGGCGCTGGCGCAGGAGATCCGGGACCACAAGCTGCCGATCGCGCCCAATTGCGCCGCCCGGACGGTCATCGCGGACGTGGAGCCCGTGGTCCGGATCTCCCAGGAGGTCGGGATTCCCATCGAGGCGGCCACGTTCATCGGCTCCTCGCCGATCCGCCAGTACGCCGAGGACTGGACCCTCGAGCGGATGCTCAAGGCCACGGAGGAGGCGGTGAGCTACGCCGTCAAGGCGGGCCTCCCCGTGATGTACGTGACCGAGGACACGACGCGCGCGCGGCCCGAGACGCTGCGCGCCCTCTACGGCGCGGCGATCGACTGCGGGGCGACCCGCATCTGTCTCGCCGACACCGTGGGTCACGCCACGCCGGACGGCGTGCGGGCGCTGGTGCGCTTCATCCGACGCGAGATCGTGAAGGACCACGACGTGCGGATCGACTGGCACGGACACCGCGACCGCGGCATGGGGCTGATCAACTGCCTCGCCGCGATCGAGGCGGGAGTCGACCGGGTGCACGCGACGGGGCTGGGCGTGGGCGAGCGCGTGGGGAACGCCGAGATGGACCTGTTGATCGTGAACCTGCGCCTGCTCGGCGCGCACCGGCACGACATCGCGAAGCTGCCCGAGTACTGCCGCGTCATCGCCGAGGCGGTGGGCGTACCCATCCCGGTGAACTACCCCGTGGTCGGCGCCGACGCCTTCCGCACGGGAACCGGGGTGCACGCTGCGGCGATCATCAAGGCCAAGAAGAAAGGCGATGACTGGCTCGCGGATCGCGTGTACAGCTCGATCCCGGCCGGGGAGATCGGTCTGAAGCAGGTGATCGAGATCTCCCCCGTGTCCGGCCTGTCCAACGTGAAGTACTGGCTGCAGGTGAACGGGTACGACCCGGGTGACGAGGCGGCGTGCCAGGCGCTGTTCGACGCCGCAAAGCGGACCGACCGGGTCCTGACCGACGCCGAGTGCCACGCCTTGCTGCGGCAGGCGGCGTGGCGGTAGCGCCGTTCCGCGACGTCGAGCGGTCGTACTTCGACCTGCGCTGGCACCTCGACCCGGTCGCCGCCAGCCAGGCCGGGCTCACTGCCTACGACGGCCGGTACGGCCAGTACGGGGCGGAGCCGATGCGGGTCCACCTGGCGGCCCTGAGGGGGCTCGCCGCGTCCCTCGAGGAGGCCGCGGTCGGCTCCCTCGAGGACGAGATCGACCGCACCGCCCTACTGAACGACGCCCGCTCCACCATCCAGCGCTTCGAGAAGGAACAGCCGCAGCGGCGCAATCCCGAGTTCTGGCTGTCGCATACGCTCACCGGGGTGCACGTGCTGCTGCGCCCCGGGGATCGCACGGCCGAGGAGCGCGGCCGCGCGGTGGCCGAACGGCTGGAAGGCATCGCCGGGATCCTGGAGGAGGCGCAGGCCACGATCGTGGACCCGCCGGCCGTCTTCGTCGACACGGCGCTCGCCGTCGTGCCGGGCGGGCTCACCCTGGTGCGCGAGGCGGCATTCGAGGCGCAGGCCGGGAACCCCGGGCTGGCCGAGCGGCTCTCGACCGCGGCGACGGAGGCGCAGGGGGCGCTCGCCGGCTTCCTGCGCGCCCTCGAGCGATGGCGCGGCGGGGTGGGGGCCGAGGGGTTCGCGCTCGGCGAGGAGTTGTTCAACCACCGCCTGCACTACGAGCACGCCTTGCGGGACACCGCGCCCGAGCTGTGGCGCTACGGGCACCGGCTGGTGGAGGAGGTCGAGGCCGACCTGGCACAGCGGGCTGCGCGTTTCGGCGGATCCTGGTCGGAGGTGATCGACCGGCTGCGGGCCGAGCACCCCGTGACCGACGAGCTGCTCGGGACCTACGAGCGCGCCATGCTGGACGCCCGGGCGTTCGTGGTGGAACGGGGGCTCGCCGCGATCCCCGACGCGCCCCTGTCGGTGATCCCCACACCGGAGTTCATGCGGCCGCTCGTCCCCTTCGCGGCGTACGATGCCCCGGGGGCCTACGCCCACGACCGCACCGGCCTGTTCTACGTCACCCTGCCGGACCCGCGCCTGCCGGAGGAGGAGCGGGAGCGCGTGCTGCAGGACCATTGCCGCCACGAGTTCGCGGCGACCGCGTTGCACGAGGGGTACCCGGGCCACCACCTCCAGATCGGACACGCGCTCAACCTCTCCAGTGAGACCCGGCGCAACGTCTGGAGCCCCCTCACCGTCGAGGGTTGGGCGCTGTACTGCGAGGACCTGATGGCGGAGCAGGGGTTCTACCGGACGGACGAGGAGCGCCTGTTCCAGCGGATGCACCTCCTGTGGCGCGCCGTGCGGGTGCTGCTCGACGTGGGTCTCCACACGCGCGGGATGACGATCGACGCGGCGGTCGACATGCTGGTGTCGCGGCTCCACATCGAGCGCGCCAATGCGGAGGCGGAGGTGCGACGGTACTGCGCGTGGCCGACCTACCAGCTGTGCTACGCCACGGGGCGGCGCGAGCTGCTCCAGCTGCGGGACGATTTCCGCGCGGCGCGGGGGGACGCCTACTCCCTGCGCGCGTTCCACGACGCCGTGCTGTCGTACGGCGGCCTACCCGTTTCCCTCACGCGGTGGGGTCTCGGCCTGGGTGAGTAGGCTCCCCCGCCAGGCGCGGCTGTTCGGCGTCGTTTCGCTGTTCAACGATCTCGCGAGCGAGATGGTCTACCCGCTGCTCCCCGCCTTCCTGACGGGGGTGCTCGGGGCCGGACCGGCGGCGCTCGGCGCGCTCGACGGCGCGGCCGACCTGGCGGCCGCGGGGGTGAAGCTCGGGGCGGGGCGGCTCGCCGATCGGCCCCGGGCACGCGGCCCGCTCGTCGTCGCGGGGTATGCCGTCGCTGTCCTGGTGCGTCCCTTGATCGCGCTCGCGGGGGCGGTGTGGCAGGTGATCGGCCTGCGCGTCACTGACCGGATCGGCAAGGGCGTGCGGACCCCGGCGCGGGACGCCATCATCGCCGATGCGACCCCGCCGGAGCTGCGCGGGCGCGCGTTCGGGTTCCAGCGTGGCCTCGACCACGTCGGCGCGGTGATCGGTCCGCTCGTCGCGTGGTGGCTGCTCACGCGGGCCGGGTTCGATGTGCCCGGCGTGATCGCCGCGAGCGTGGTGCCGGGTGTGCTCGTGCTCGGCCTCGCGATCTGGGCGGTGCAGGGCGGGCGGGGGCGGTCGCAGGGGGACGGGGGCGGGATGCCAGCGCCGGCGTCAGCGGTTCCTCCCCGCCGCCTTCCGGTCACCGTGCTGGTCATCGCCGCGTTCCATCTGCTGCGGTTCCCCGAGGCCCTGCTGATCCTGCGGGCGCAGGACCTGGGCGTGTCGGTCGCCGCCGTGACGCTCCTGTGGGCCGGGCTGCACGTGGTGCGTTCGGTGGCCAGCTTCGCGGGCGGCGAGCTCACCGATCGGTGGGGTGCCGCCGCGACCATGCGGCTCGGGTGGGTGGCGTACGCGGGGCTGGCAGGGGCGTTCGCCCTGGCGCGGGATGCTCCGGCGGCGTGGACGGCGTTCCTCGCGCTCGGCGTGGTGTCGGGGCTCACGGAGGGGCCCGAGCGGACGCTGGTCGCAGGGCTGGCGCGCGGCCGCACCGGCTCGGGGTTCGGGCGCTATCACGCCCTGACCGGGGTGGCGGCGCTGGCGGGGTCGATCGCCCTGGGCGCGATCTACGGCCGCGCGGGTGGGTCCACCGCGCTGGCGCTCTCGGCCGGCGGTGTGCTCGCGCTGACCGCCGTGTCGGGCGTACCTTCGAGCCGCAGACCCGGCGTCGTGCGCTGACCCCGAGCGGGCTCCTTCCAGGAGTGCATCGGATGTTCGCTACCCTGCTGTTCACCCTGGCCATCCAGGCGACCCCGCCCGCACTCGCACCCGCTCGCGATTCGGCGGTGGTGCGGCTCGGCAATCGGACCGTGGCCGTGTTGCGCGAGTCGGTGCTTGGCCTGTCGCCGGCGGAGCGCGCCGACGGGGCGCGGCGCCGGCTCGAGAGCGCGGTCACCGCCGGGTCGGACTCGGTGACGACGCAGGAACATGAAGCCGGCGTCGTCATCCTGGTCGGCGGCTGGGGGATGTTCGTCATCACGCCGGGGGATGTCGATACGCTGGGTGGCGCCACGATGGAGCAGGAAGTGGACGCCACGAAGCAGCGCCTGGGCGTCGCACTGGCGGAGGCGCGCGAGGCGCGGAGCGTCAGCGCACTGGCGCGGGGCATCGTCGAGGTAGCGGTCGCGACGGTGATCCTCGTCGTCGCGCTGACCTTGTTGTGGCGGGTGCGGCGCCGCGTCACGGAGCGCGGCCAGCGTTTCGTAGCCCGCTGGGCGCCGCGGCTGAGGATCGCCAACGTCGAGCTGCTCAGCCCCGCCGCGGCGGACACGACAGTCCGCTGGGTGGGATCGCTCGCGACGTGGGCGGTCACGCTGGTGCTCGTCGACGTCCACCTCACATATGCACTGGGGCGGTTCGCCTACACCCGTCCCTACGCGGATGCCCTGGGGCTGTTCATCCTCGACACGGTCGTGACGCTGGCGCGCGGGGTGGCGGAAGCGGTGCCTCGCCTGCTGATCGTGGTGCTCATCTTCCTCCTCGCGCGGTTCCTCGCGCGGCAGATCACGCGGCTCTTCCAGGCGGTCGAGCGGGGCGCCCTGCATGTGCCGGGCGTGCATCCCGAGACCGCGGCTCCGACGCGCCGCATCGCGGTCGCGCTCATCTGGCTGCTCGCGCTCGCGGTGGCGTTCCCGTACCTGCCGGGCAGCGACTCCGCGGCCTTCCGCGGCATCTCCGTGTTCGCCGGCCTGCTCGTGACCCTCGGCTCGGCCGGGATCGTGGGGCAGGCGATGAGCGGTCTCGTCCTGATGTACTCGCGCAGCTTCCGCGCCGGCGATTACGTCCGCATCGGTGACATCGACGGCACCGTCCTGGAGCTCAACCTCCTGTCCACGCGGCTGCGCACGCCCAAACACGAGATCGTCACGGTCCCGAACAACGTCGTCGTGGGCGGGCGCATCGTGGACTACACGGCGATCGGGCGGCAGGGCGAGCCCCTGCTGATCTATTCTTCGGTGACGATCGGGTACGACGTCCCCTGGCGGAAGGTGCACGAGCTGCTGGTCCGCGGCGCGCTGCACACCGACGGGGTGCTGCCGTCGCCGGAACCGTTCGTGCTGCAACTGGGCTTGCGTGACTGGTACGTCGAGTACCAGGTGAACGCGGCGGTGGACCCGGCGCGCGCGTCCGAGCTTCCCGCGCTGTACGGCGCGCTGCATCGCAGCATCCAGGACGCGTTCTGGGAGGCGGGGGTCGAGATCATGTCGCCCAGTTACTTCGCACTGCGCGACGGCAACACCGTCACGATCCCGCCGGAGCAGCGTCCCCCGGGCCGCACGGCGGCGTTCCGGGTCGACACGAACCCCACGTGAACCGGAGGCGAGCCATGCGTATCGGCGTAGTCGGCGCTGCGGCACTGGTGGTGGCACTGGCGGCGCCAGCCAGGGCGCAGGAGCGGGAAGTGATCCGGACCGCGATCATCCCGGCGGGCCTGCCGTTCTCGTCGGCGGTACGGGTCGGGGACCTGCTTTTCCTCTCGGGACAGATCGGCAACATCCCCGGCACCCGCCAGCTCGCCGATACCGGGGCGGGCGGCCAGACCCGCCAGACCATGGAGAACATCAAGACCGTCCTCGCGGCGGCGGGCAGCTCGCTCGAGCGGGTCGTGAAGTGCACGGTGTTCCTGGTGGACATGCGCGACTACGCCGCCATGAACGTGGTGTACGCGGAGTACTTCCCGACGGACCCGCCAGCCCGCTCCACGGTGGCCGGCTCCGGCCTCGCGCTCGGCGCGAAGGTCGAGATCGAGTGCATCGCGATGGCAGGCAGGTGACCGACCTGCTCGACCGGCTGGGACAGGCCCTGGCGGGCCGGTACGCGCTCGAGCGGGAGCTCGGCCGCGGCGGAATGGCGACGGTCTACCTCGCGCGCGACGTGCGCCACGACCGGCCCGTCGCCATCAAGGTGCTCGCTCCCGACCTGGCCGCCGTGATCGGCTCCGAGCGGTTCCTGCGCGAGATCCGCCTGACCGCGGGCCTGCGCCATCCGCACGTCCTGCCGGTGCTCGATTCGGGCGACGCCGACGGCCTGTTGTATTACGTGATGCCCTACGTGGAGGGCGAGTCGCTGCGCGACCGGCTGCTGCGCGAGACGCAGTTGCCGGTGAGCGAGGCGCTCGCCATCGCCCGCGAGGTGGCCGACGCGCTGAGCTACGCGCACGGCCGCGGCGTGATCCACCGTGACATCAAGCCCGAGAACATCCTGCTCGAAGCCGGCCACGCGGTGGTAGCGGACTTCGGCATCGCCCGGGCGGTGAGCGCGGCCGGCGGCGATCGCCTGACTCAGACGGGGCTCGCCATCGGGACCCCGGCGTACATGAGTCCCGAGCAGGCGTCGGCCGAGCCCGTGGACGCCCGCAGCGACGTGTACAGCCTGTCCTGCGTGGTATACGAGATGCTGGCCGGCAGCCCGCCGTTCGCCGCCCCGACCGCCCACGCGGTGCTGGCGCGGCGGCTCACCGAGCAGCCGCCCGACGTGACGGCGGCGCGTCGGGCGGTGCCGGCCCCGGTGGCGCGCGCGATCGCCACGGGCCTGGCACCGCTGCCCGCCGACCGGTTCAGCGACGCCCGCCACTTCGCGGAGGCACTGTCCGCCGCGACGGGCCCGGCGAGCGGTCAGGCGCGGGCGGACCGCAGGCCCGGCGGATGGCAGAAGGTCGCCTTCGCGGTGGTGGCCGTAGCGGTGGTGGCGGCCGGCGCCCTGCTGGTGGCGCGCCGTCGCCCCGATGGGGCAGGCGATTCCGAGCCGCTGCTGCGCCGCAGTATCACGCAGGTGACGGCGGGCGCGGGGCTGGAGCAGTGGCCTTCCTGGTACCCGGACGGCGCGCGCCTCGTGTACTCGGCGGAGGTCGACGGGTTCCTGCGCCTCGTCGAGCGGGCGCCCGACACCGGGGTGGAGCGGCCCCTCACCGGGGGAGCGCGGGACGACATCCAGGCCACCGTGGCGCCCGGGGGGGGCCAGGTGGCGTTCGTCCGCTCGAACCTGCCCGGCGGTCGGCTCCAGCCGAGCGACGTACTGGGGTGGTACGGCGAGGGCGGCGACATCTGGGTGCTCGACCCGGCGACGGGCGTCGAGACCCTGCTGGTGCGGGACGCGTTCAACCCGGCGTACTCGCCCGACGGCGCGCGTGTCGCGTTCGATGCGGAGTTCGCGGGGCCGCGCCGTATCTGGACGACCGACGCGCGGGGCCGCAACCCCCAGCAGGTGACCACCGACAGCTCCGAGGCCGTCGTCCACACGAGCCCGGCGTGGTCACCCGACGGCGCGCGGCTCGCGTTCCGGCTCATCGAGAACACCAAGTCCGATATCGCCGTGATCGATCTCGCGACCCGAGCGGTCGTCCGCATCACCGACGACAATGTCATCGATCTCGACCCGGTGTGGTCGGCGGCGGGCGACGCGCTGTACTACTGCTCGTCGGGCGGCGGCGGCGTCAACCTGTGGCGTGTGCGGATGACGCCGGGAGGCGGTCCAGCCGGTCCGGCGGAGCAGCTCACCACCGGCGCCGGGAACGATCTGCAGCCGGCGGTGGCCCCGGGCAGCGGGCGGGTGGCATTCACCATCCTGGCGATCAACTCCGACCTGTGGCGCCTGCCGGTGTCACCCGCCACGGGCCAGCCGACCGGGGAGCCCGAAGCGATGGTGGCCACCACGCGCGAGGACAGCCGTGGTGCCTGGGCGCCGGACGGCCGACTGGTGGCGTTCAACTCCGACCGTCAGGGCGACATGAACATCTGGGTGCACGATGTCGCCACCGGCACGGACCGCCAGCTCACCCGCGGGCCCGGCGGGGATTACCAGCCCGCGTGGTCGCCGGACGGCGCCCGGATCGCATTCTTCTCGGCCCGGGCCGGCACCAACGACATCTGGACGGTGGACGTGGCGACCGGCGCGCTCACGGCGCTGACCAGCTCGCCCGCGATGGAGACGAATCCGGTCTTCTCGCCCGACGGGCGCCGCGTGGCATACCAGTCCGACCAGACCGGGCGGCTCGAGGTCTGGGTCGTGGAGTCCGACGGCAGCGGCGCGCGCCAGCTCACCACGGTGGGAGCGGGCGGGCACTTCATGCGGTGGTCGGACGATGGGCGGTTCGTGTTCGTGCGGTCGGATGCCGGGACCCCCGAGCGGCCGGTGCTGCGCGTCGACGTGGCGAGCGGGGCGGTGGAGCCCGCTCTGCCGGGCGGCAGTCACCTGTCGTTCTCCCCGGACCGGTCGCTCGTGCTGGACGTCACCGGTCACAAGGTGCTGTGGGTGTACCCGGCGAACGGCGGCCCGCGGCGCCGCGTATTCGAATTCGCCGATGCCGATTCGCGCATCGACTATCCCGTCTGGTCGCCTGACGGGCGGTGGATCCTGTTCGATCGCGGCACGCCGCGGGGCGGCGATGTCTGGGTCATGGAGGAGAGTCGCTGATGCGATGCGGGGCACTGGTTACCTGGCTGGCAGTGGCGGCCGCCGCGTGCGGCGGGGAGCAGGCGGGGCAGGCCACCCGCGCCGCCGGGGACCTGGCCGAGCTGACGGTGCGGGTGGCCACCGGCAAGGCCAGCTACATGGCGGGCGAATCGATCGGGCTCACCCTCGGCGTCAGGAATCCGACCGACGTGCCGGTCACGCTGCGTTTCGCCACCGGCCAGCGATACGACTTCGTGATCGAGTCGGCGGCCGGCGCCGCGGTGTGGCGCTGGTCGGCGGATCGCGCGTTCACGCAAGGACTGCGCGAGCAGATCGTGCCGCCGGGCTGGGAACTCGACTACAACGAGACGTTCGTCGGCCGGCTCGCCCCCGGGACCTACCGCGTACGGGGCATCGTCACGTCCGTGGGTGACACGCTCGAGGCGCGGACGGAGGTGGTAGTCCGCCAGTAGTGCGTCACTCGGCTCCCGAGCGATGCCGCCGTCATGGCGGCCACCGCCACCGGAGCGGCGTGCCAGACGGCGAGGTCGGGGGCGAGCAGGACGGCGGCGAGCACCCCGTAGAGGAACCCCCCGTAGTACCTGCCAATCGGGTCGTAGACCGGCCCATCCCTCCGCGACGACACGATGAACTGCACGAACATCAGCGCCGCGAGGAGCGGGACCCAGGCTGGGGACGCGCCGACCGCCACGAGCCCGGTGAGGCCGGCGACGACCAGCATGAAGTCGGCGGTGACGTCGATCCAGGCGCCGGCGCGCGTCACCGCGCCGAGCCGGCGGGCCAGCGCGCCGTCGAGCAGGTCCGTCGCGGCCGCGCCACCGAGGAGGATCGCGGCGGCCCGGCACCGGCCCGCGGTGATCAGGAGATGAAACACGGGCGCCGCCGCGATCCGGGACGCGCTGACCAGCGACGGCAACGCCCGGCGCGCGCCGGCGCGCCGCGTCATGGCGGTGGGCTCAGGGTCCGGCCCGCCGCGCGCGCCAGCCGGACCGCGACCGCGGTATTGGTCCGCCGCGTGTCCTCATCATCCTTGTTGGGCGCCGCGGTCCAGAAGGGGCGGGCCAGCGCCACCGTTCCCCCGCGTGCGCGCACCGCCGCCTCCAGCACCCGTTGCGCGCGGTGCGTGGATCCCAGCCCCGTCACGAGCACCGCGACAGGCTTTCCGTCGAGGTCTTCGAGCCGGCCGACCCACCGGAGCAGCGGCCGCGCCGGCGTCCACCAGTACGTCGGTGCGACGACGACCAGCAGGTCGTAGCCGCGGAGCGCCGTGGGTGCCCCTCCGCTCGCGGTGGTGATCGCGACGCGCCACCCCGCCTCGCCCAGGCCGGCGGCGAACCCCTCGGCGATGTCGCGGGGGAAAGCGGTGATGCCGGGGTGGTAGACCACGAGCGCCCATGCGCGGCCGGCAGGCTGCCGGACCACCACGTCGGTCGTGACCTCGCGGCGGATGCGGACCTCGGTCCAGCCCAGGGCGAGGACGACGGCGCCGAGCAGCACCAGCAGGAACGTGCGAAAGGGGCGACGGGCCATCAGTTCAAGCGGATCAGGCCCGTCGTCGCCGCGTTCTCGAGATAAGCAAGCACGTCCGCCGGCCGCACCATGCCGTAGTAGTGCGCCCCTGCCTCGCGGGCCTCGGCCGCGACCAAGCGCCAGATGTCGAGCCCGGTGCGGCGCCCGTCCACCGCGTTCAGCGTTTCGAAGGCCATCAGCCCGTGCAGGCCGGGGACTCCGCGGATCTCCCCGCGCTTCTCCTGAAACTCCTTCGGCCCCCCGGTGAGCGCGGGACGCAGGGCGGCGAGGCGCGTCGTGACACTGTCCGTCGCACGCGCCGCCGGCGGCCGTTGCCCGGTAGCATGCCGGTAGGCGTTCTCCAGCTCGCGCGTCGCCTGGGCCGCGCGGCGGTCCACCTCGGCGCCCAACGTCGCGGTGCGGGCCCCAGCCGTGGGATGGATCTGGGCGAGTGACGCGAGCGCCATTCGCTCGCGCTCCGCGGCGTAGCGGACCTGATCAACGGCATCGAGGTAGGCCGCGGCGCGGTCGGACGCCGTGGCGATCCACGTGAGGCCGAGGCGCAGGTTCTGCGCGAGGCGGACGAGGCCGCGTCCGTTCGTCTCGGCGGCGAGGGCGGGGACGGCCCCGGAGTCGGCGGAGGCCATCACGTACGCGATCGTGGCCGCGGCGACCGCGTTCCGGCCCAGCTGCGTCGCGTCGATGTTCCACAGGTCGTCGTCCGACGAGTGGATGTAGCGATCCGGCATGTTGGTGAA
>DASPFU010000117.1:0-10180 GCA_035620935.1 Gemmatimonadales bacterium | reverse complement strand
GCGAGCGCTGCTCGAGGAACACGTATGTGAAGATCCGCTGTTGCAGCAGAGGTAGGGACCCGGCCAGCGCATCGAGGCGCGGGCGCCCACCGCGATGGCGCAGCCAATCGATCGTCAGGTTGTGGATCACGACGACGAGCCAGGTGGAGAACGGCCGGGTAGGTTCGACGTGCGCGGCGCAGCGTCGCAGGCGGGCGAAGTCGTCCTTGCGGAGCGCCTCGCACACGTGCGCGAACACGTCCATGACGTCGTCCGGCTCGGCGGTGTAGTGACGGATCGCGCCGAAGATGAGCCGACGATAGCGCTCGAGGAAGAGATCCCACGCGGCCTCGGGATCGCCCGCTTCGAGCGGAGCGATCCACGGTTCCACCATGGTCCCTCCGGCCAGCGACGTGGGATATAGCCCCCGGCGGCGTCTCGGTCAAACCCGCGTTTTTCTCGTCCAACCCGCGCGATTCGGATGACGCTCCCGGCGTCGCCCGGCGCTACCGTCGCGCATGGTCCACGAGTCGCTCGTCATCATCCTCTCGGCCGGCGGATCGCCGATCGACACCGACACGCTCACCGACGTCGCCGGCGTCGAGGTCACCTGGCAGCGCCTCGAGCGGGAAGGGATGGCGGCCTGCCTCGCCGCCCGGGTCCGCCACCGGGAGCAGCCGCTCGAGCTGCGGGCCCGGTTGCGCCGGTGGGGGGCCGCCCGGGGGTGGGGGGTGACCGTTGCGCCGACGGGACCGCTCTGCTAAGGTATGTTCCATGCACGACTTGGGGACTCCGCGGGGTCCGTCGGGCGCCATGCCGGCGCCTCCGCCCCCGGCGCCCCCGGAACCGTCGCGGGCGCGACTGGTGCGCTGGTTCGACAGCTGGATGCGCTCGCTCGGGATGGCGTTGGTGCTGTTCCTCGTCGTTCGCACGTTCCTCCTCGAAGCGTTCCAGATCCCGTCGGGCAGCATGGAGCGCACGCTCCTCGCCGGCGATTTCCTGTTCGTGAACAAGGCGGTGTACGGCGCGCAGATCCCCGGCACCGCCGCCCGGCTGCCCGCGTTCAGTACGCCGCGGCGCGGCGACGTCATCGTCTTCGCCTATCCGCGGGACCCGACGCTGAACTACGTGAAGCGGGTGATCGGCATGCCCGGCGACACGGTCGCGATGCAGGCGGGCCACGTCTGGGTGAACGGGCGGCTGCTGGACGAACCCTACGCCCAGCGCACCGACCCGGCGCACGACCTCGCGGACATCCAGTTCGGGTGGCAGCGTGAGTATCTCGCGGATGCCTCGCTCGAAGCCCGCCGGCGCTACCGGCCGACGCGGGACACGTGGGGGCCGCTGGTCGTCCCCGCCGACCACTACTTCGTGCTGGGCGACAACCGCGATAACTCCGCGGACTCGCGTTACTGGGGATTCGTCGACCGGGCGGCGGTGAAGGGCCAGCCGCTCGTCGTTTATTTCAGCTACGATCGGGAGACCGGCGACCCGCTGTCCTGGCTCACCGAGATCCGGTGGAGCCGGCTCGGGTCACTGATCAGGTAGTAGCCCCGAGGGTCAGGACCCCGTGGGGTGGGGGCCCGAGCGGCCGCCGCCCGCAGGACGCGTTCGACGTCTGCTCACGAAGGGGAGGAGATTCGCGCCATGCGTTCGAACACCGCGAAGCGGGTGACTTCCGACGAGGGATCGCTCGACCAGTACCTCCGCGAGATCAGCCAGTATCCGCTGATCACGCGCGACGACGAGGTCGCGCTCGCCCAGGGGATCCGGCGGGGCGAGGCGGAGGCACTGGACAAGCTGGTGCGCTCGAACCTCCGTTTCGTCGTGTCCGTCGCCAAGAAGTACCAGAACCAGGGGGTCTCGCTCTCGGACCTGATCAACGAGGGCAACCTCGGGCTGATCCGCGCCGCCCACAAGTTCGACGAGACCAAGGGGATCAAGTTCATCTCCTACGCCGTCTGGTGGATCCGCCAGGCGATCCTCCAGGCGCTGGCCGAGCAGTCGCGCATCGTGCGCGTGCCGCTCAACCGCGCCGGGGCGCTGCACCGCATCGGCAAGCGGTCTTCGGCGCTGCTCCAGGAGCTGGGCCGCGAGCCCACGGTGGAGGAGATCGCCGAGGGGATGGACATCTCGGAGGAGGAAGTCGCCAAGACCCTGTCCATCTCCCAGGCCCACCTCTCGCTCGACGCGCCGCTCACGCCCGGCGAGGACAACAAACTCCTCGACTACCTCCCCGACACCAACCGCCCCGGACCGGACGACGAGATCTTCGAGCACGCCCTGACGGAGTCGATCGAGGGCGTGCTGGGCACGCTGAAGGACCGCGAGGCCAAGATCCTCCGCCTGTATTTCGGGCTCGACGGCCAGGACCCCAAGACTCTCGAGGAGATCGGCACCGAGCTCGGCATCACCCGCGAGCGGGTCCGCCAGATCAAGGAGAAGGCCCTCGCCCGGCTGCGCCACGTGTCGCGGGCGCGGGCGCTGGAGAGCTTCCTCTTTTAGGGGACGCGGGACGGGGGACGGGGGACGGGTAACGCATCCCGCTTCCCCCGTCCCCCGTCCCTTGTTATCTCGTCACCATGCCCGCACTCGTTTCCTTCGACATCTCCACCGGCTGCGACCTCCAGGAAGTCGATAACGCGGTGAATCAGGCCACCAAGGAGGTGGCCCAGCGCTACGACTTCAAGGGCTCCAAGGCCGCGATCACGTTCGACCGGGCCAAGCCCGGGCTCACGCTGGTGGCCGACGACGACTTCAAGATGAAGGCGCTGTTCGACATCCTGCAGACCAAGCTGATCAAGCGCGGCGTGCCGGTGAAGAACCTCGAGCTGGGGCCCGTGACCCCGGCGGCCAACGACACCGTGCGGCGGGAGATCGCGCTCACCCAGGGGATCCCGCAGGAGAAGGCGAAAGCCATCGTCAAGGCGATCAAGGACCGCGAATTCAAGAAGGCGCAAGTCTCGATCCAGGGCGACGAGATCCGCGTGCAGTCGCCCTCCAAGGACGAGCTCCAGGAGGTGATGGCGTTCCTGCGGGGGCAGGACTGGGGCATCGAGCTGTCGTTCGGGAACTACCGCGGATGAAGCTCGGCGTCGTCTCGCTCGGGTGCGACAAGGCCACCGTCGACTCCGAGCGCCTCGTGGGCGAACTCGTGGGCCACGGTGCCGTGGTCACGCCGTGGGGGGCGCCTTGCCGCCCCGCGTGCTGCGCTAACGATGCGCCTGACCGCTGCGCCGCGCGTCGTGGCGCCACATCGGCCACGGGGAGTTCGGCTCGACCGGCTTGTCCTCCCAGAACGCGAACAGCTCGTCGGAGCAGGGCAACGACTCCCTCCCGTAATCGCATGAGGTGAACGAGTACACCGTTCCGTCCGCGCTGATCAACGGCGCCCCCACGAACACCAGACGCTGCGTGGTATCCCCAGGGTAACGCCACCGCACCGAGGCGCTATCGGGGGTGACGTTCAGGGCGTACAACCCATCGGTGGCCGCCGCATAGAGGACGCCCCCCGCGGCGAGCGCCGGCCCGCCGTACCAGATCCATCGCGCGCGGGGGGGGAGACTCCACCGCGTGGAGGCGACGGGGTTCAAGGCGAACACCCCGCTCCGCTGGGGCGTCTGCAGGTAGAGCGTGCCATCGGGCGCGACGGCCGGTTCGCTCACGCCTCTCCCCACGACGGGTCCCACGCCCCACAGCGTCCCGCTGGTGTCGGCCTCCTGGAGGACCGTCGCGGCAGGGATGAGTAACCGTCCGCCGGCGAGAGCCGCCCCGACGCCGTAGGCGGCGAGTCCGGGGTCGGTGTGCATCAGCGCCCAGCGGGCCGTGCCCGTGGCACCGTCGAAGCCGTAGAACCAGTCCCCGGTGTTGCTGATGTAGGCGGTGCGCCCGTCCGCGCTGACCGTGGGGGGGAGCAGCCATCCCGCGTCGGCCGCCCGCGGCCCCACCCACAGCGTGTCGCCGTCCGCCGCCCGCAACGCGAACAGGTCGTAGGCCATCGCGGCGTACAGCGTGCCATCGTCCCCGATCGCCCCCGCGTGACTCGTCGGGACGTTGGGAAACACCTCGACGGGCCGCTCGGTGATCGCCCAGCGGAGAGTGCCGTCCGGGGAGAACGCCCACACGTACTGTCCCACGACGTACACCGCGCCGTCCCGCCCGACGAACGGGTAGTTGCAGCAGTCCACCTGGGTGAGGCGCCGCTGCCAGGAAACCGTCCCCCACGGGGTCACCGCGAACAGCGTCGCCTCGGGAAGCGAGAGGCTGGTTTGCCCAAGGACGTAGACCGTCCCGTCGGGCCCCTCGGCTGGGCCGCCGTGCAGCGGCATCGGCCCCAGCGGCAGGCGCCACTTCACCTCGCCATGCACGGCCACGTGCATCGTGATCGTGTCCGCTGCCTGCCCCGGACCGGCGCTCGCCCACACGGCGACGTCGCCCCCTCCGCCGCCGAGCATCGCGCGCGCGGTGCCGGCCGAGTCCACCGTGAGCACCCCCGGATCGCCGCTCCCCCAGGTCAGCCGCGGGGGCACCGTCGGGCGCCGCTCGATGTCCCAGGCGCGCACACTGAGCCGGAGCGCGTGGCCCTCCAGCAGCGCCGAGTCGGACGCCAGGATCTCGAGCCCCGCCACGAACGGCTCGGCGGTGACGTCCAAGCACCCTGCTCCTGCCGCCGCGAGCGCGACCGCGAGCAGGCGCCGGCGCCTCCTTCGGGATCGCCACCGCGCCGCGCCTCGGCAGCCGTCCTCGGCCGCCGCGCTCATGGGGTCGTGCTCGGGCCCAGCGGGCCGCCGTCGCCGGGCACGGCGCACGCCACGTTGCTCCACCCCGTGAACTCGCTCAGGCGGAAGTGCCGCGCGCGGTAACAGTGCTGCACCACGTTGAGGTCGGGGTCGTGCAGAATCATCACCCCCGGGCCGATGTGCTGGATCGCCCCCCAATCCCCGGACTTCCCCGATTTCCGTTCGACGGCCACACTGTCCGGTTCTTTGTCGACCCACACGCAGCTGATAGTCGTCTCCCCCGTCCCGGCGCACACCAGGTTCTCCGGGGGCACCGGATCCGCGACCGCCTCGTGGGGCGCGCTGTACTCGCCCGTCATCCCGCCCTCGTAGTGTTGCACGCGATAGGTGTAGGCGTTTCCCCGCGTCACCGCACTGTCGGTCCAGGTCACCAGGGTGTTCACGCCGCCGCCGGGCAGCGTGTCGCGGGCGACGCCGTCGCGCGAGATCACTGAGGGCGCGTCGGCGACCGAGTTGAACCAGCGGCAGTCCATCGTCGCGTCGAAGTTGCCCTCACAAAGCAGCCCCCCCGGTGGCGGGGGGCCCCAGCTGAGCTGCTGCTCGCCGGTGAACTGGCTGGTGGGCCGGGCGAGCGCGCCGACGTCCTCCGTGGGGAAGTGGAGGACGCCGGTGACATGCCGCGCGATCCAGCGGTGAGTGCCCCACGACGGAATGCTGTCCACGAAGGCATCAGTGCCGGGACCGACGGTCGCGATGCGCAACCATCCCCCGCCACTGTTGCGGTAGATCTCGGTCGAGTCCATGCCGCGGCCGGCGTGCAGGTTCAGCCAGCTCAGTTGCGCGTGGCTCGAGTCCAGCGAGTCGGCATCGAGGTTGATGGGTCGAGGGATGTGGCGCCACAACTGCGCAGCGGCGTTGATTTCCGTCTCGGAGTTCAGCACCGCCGCGCTGTCTGCGTGGTGGCGCCAGTCGAAATAGATCAGGTCGTGTTGGTCGTTCGCCGGCGCCTGGAGAGAGAAAGTGTCGAGTGCGCTCGCGATGCTCGTGTCGACGAAGACCTCGGGTGCGTCGCCGCTGTTCGCATTCCGGAGCCGCCGCCCCCAGGTCTGCCACTGGTCCACCAGAGTATCCACGATAGCCTGGCGGAACACGACCGAGCCGGGACTCCCCACCGACTCATCGAAGGGGAGATCACCGCACTTGGTCCGCGGGGTGCCGGCGCCGCTCGCGAAGAAGTCCGTCTCCAGATAGTGCAAGTGCGGACTGAAGACGAACGCCATCCCCACGGCACAGGTCGTGTCATCCGGCAGCCCATCGGGCACGAGCGCAAACAACGGCATTGCCGGCGGCGGGAAGGGCAACCTTGGGCCTACGGGCCCGCTGTCACAGGCAGTCGCGAATACGGCAAGACCGGCGATCGACAGCGAGAGAGAACGGGAGCGACGCCGCGTCGTTCGCATGTTGGCCTCCTCCGGGCGTGTGCCGAGGCCCGGGGCGATGATGAAGGCTACCCCGTGGAGCGACGGACCGGCAAGGTTCGCCGGCCTGTGCTCCCCTTCTATATTGCGTTCCATGGCCAGCAGCTCTCCCCGCCGATGAAGCTCGGCGTCGTCTCGCTCGGGTGCGACAAGGCCACCGTCGACTCCGAGCGCCTCGTGGGCGACCTCGTGGGCCACGGTGCCGTGGTCACGGCCGACCTCCCGTCCGCGGACGTCATCCTCGTCAACACCTGCGGGTTCATCGACGCCGCCAAGCAGGAATCGATCGACGCCATCCTCGAGGCCGCCCGGCTCAAGACCACGGGGGCGGTGAAGGCGGTGGTCGCGGTCGGGTGTCTGGTGCAGCGCTACCGCCAGGAGCTCGCGGCCGAGATGCCCGAGGTGGACCTGTTCCTCGGCTTCTCCGACCTGCATCACCTGGTGCCGGCCCTCGCCGAGCGCGGCCTGCTGGCCGATCCCGTCGCCGCCCACCCGGGCGTCCGGCAACTCCTCGGCGGGAGCGCGCACGTGCGCTACCTCAAGATCTCGGAAGGCTGCGACCACACCTGCGCCTTCTGCGCCATCCCCCTGATGCGTGGCAAGCACCGCTCCGAGCCGCTGGCGCGCCTGGTGCGCGAGGCCCAGCAGCTCGAGGCACAGGGCGCGCGCGAGATCAACCTGGTGGCGCAGGACCTGGGGCACTGGGGCCGGGACCTGGGGCTCGGGGGGCCGAAATTGCCGGAGTTGCTCGAGGCGCTGCTGCGCGAGACCTCGGTCCCCTGGTACCGCCTGTTGTACGTGTACTCCGCCGGGCTCACCGAGCGGCTGGTAGAGCTGCTGGCACGCGAGCCCCGGGTGGTGCCGTATGTCGACATCCCCATCCAGCACGCGAGCGATACGATGCTGGAGCGGATGCGGCGGCCCGAGCGGCAGGACACGATCCGGCGCAAGCTGGCCTGGCTGCGCCAGGCGGTTCCCGACCTCGCCGTGCGCACCACCTGCCTCGTCGGGTTCCCCGGCGAGACCGACGCCGACTTCCGCACGCTGCTCGCCTTCCTCGAGGAGGCGCAGTTCGACCGGCTCGGCGCGTTCGCCTACTCGCCGCAGGAGGGTACCCGCGCCGCCGCGTATCCCGACGACGTCCCGGACGCGATCAAGCGCGAGCGCCTGGAAGAGCTGCTCGAGGTGCAGCGCGCCATCTCGGGCGAGCGGCTCGCCCGGTTCGTCGGCCGGGAGACGCGCGCGCTGGTGGACCTCGTCGCCGACCCGGGCGACCCGGCGCTGGCGGGCGCGACCCACGTGGCCCGGGTCCCCTGGCAGGCCGACGACGTGGACGGCGTGACCTACGTCGCCAACGGGGGCTGGGCCACGCCCGGCGCGTTCCTGGACGTGCGCATCACGGAGGCGGAGGACTACGACTTCCGCGCGGTGACCAGCGGATGAGCGGCGGACCGGCGCGCCAGTGGACCCGGGCGCTCCGCGGCATGCGCGGGGCGCCCGTCGCCGTTCTGGCCCTGGTGGTCGCGGCCGCCTGCGCGCGACCGGCGCCGGCACCGCCCCTCGCTGAGGAGCCGGAGCTGCGGGTGGGGCTCGCCGTGGGGCGGGACAGCGTGGCGCTCGGCGGGGACGGGGAGCTGGTGCTGACCGCGGACGGCGCCCGGCCGACTCCCGTGGGGACGATCCCCGCCGGGACGCGCTGGTGGGTGGTGCCCGACACGGGAGGGGTGCGGCTGGTCCGCCCCGACGGCACCCGCTCGCCGCGGGTCGGGCGCGTGATCGCGGTGAACGTCTCCGAGGGCCGCTTCCTGATGGTCAACGGCCGCCGCTATCGCGGCCGCGCCGCCGCGTATCGGGACGCGCAGGGCGTGACGGCGGTGAACGTGGTCGGGCTGGAGAGCTACGTGGCGGGGGTGATCGGGCACGAGCTCGGGCCCCGCCGGGCCGGGGAGGAGGAGGCCCTGCTGGCGCAGGCCATCGTCTCGCGCACCTACGCCCTGCGGAACCGGGGCCGCTGGAGCACCCTGGGGTTCGACGCCCACGCCGACGTCCGGGACCAGACCTACCTCGGCGTGGCGGCCGAGGCGGGGAACGTATGGGAGGCGGTCCGCCGCACCGGCGGCCGGGTGCTGCGGTACCGGGGAGAGCTGATCGACGCGTACTACCACTCCACCTGCGGGCACCGGACCGTGCCGGCGGAGGACGCGTTCCGGACGGTCGGTCAGCGTCCCTACCTGCGCTCGGTGTCGGATGCGGCGGGCGGCGGTCACTACTACTGCGAGCAGTCGCCGCGGTTCCGGTGGCGCGAGGAGTGGGATGGCACGGAGCTGCGCGCTATATTGTCGCGAACGCTCGCGTCCCGCGCGGATTTCGAGGCGGGCGGCATGCCGCGCGTGCGGGACGTGGAGGTGACGCGCACGACGCGGGCCGGGCGGGTCTCGGAGCTGCGGATCGCGTTCACCCGCGGCGACGTCCGGGTGCCCGGCTACGAGGTGCGCGACGTGCTGCGCCGGCCGGAGCGGCCCCTGTGGAGCGCGGCGTTCCAGCTGCAGGTGACGCGCGCCGCGGGAGAGGTGACGCGGCTGGTGGCGGCGGGCGCCGGGTCGGGGCACGGGGTGGGGATGTGCCAATGGGGCGCCATCGGCCGGGCGCGGGCGGGGCAGGACCACGGACGCATCCTGGAGACGTACTATCCCGGGACCAGGGTTGACCGGATCTACTAGTCGACGCATCGCCTGCCTCGCCGCGCTGGCCCTCGCGCCGGCGCCTTCGAGCGCGCAGGCGGTCCTCGAGCAGTTCTCCTATGACGCCCTGCGACCCACGGGGCTGCAGGTGGACGCCGGCGTGCTGGTCTCGGGTGACCTCGAGAACACCATCGTGGGCGGCGTCCGCCTCGACGGCGGCCGCCTGGCGCCCCGGTTCCGGGTGCTCGTGGGGCTGTCCTACTTCCGATCGGATTTCGACGCCAGCGCCACCGCCCGGTTCGAGCAGCGTCTGCGCGACATCGTGGTCGACCCGTCGGGCGACGACACCATCTCGGTAGGGCGGGTGACGTGGGCGGACGTGGTCGCGGACCTGGACGTGCAGTACGCGCTCACCGAGTCGGCGGCGGGGGCCGTGTTCGTGGGGGGAGGGATCTCGGTGCATTTCCGCAACGGCAGCGGGCCGGCGATCGCGGGCACGTTCGTGGAGGACGCGCTCGACGAGATCGGCGCCGGGCTCAACGCGATGATCGGCGGGGAGCTGCGGCTGGCGGGACCGTGGCGGGGGACGGCGGAGGCCCGGGGTGTCGTGGCGAGCGGGCTGTCGAGCGCGTCCCTGCGCGTGGGCGTGATGTACCGGTTCCCGGAGGCGCGGTGACGACCCCGGCGCGGGTGGCGGTGGTGGGCGCCGGCGCGATCGCACAGGTGGCCCACCTGCCCGTGCTGCGGCGCCTGCCCGGCGTGGAGGTCTCCGCCATCTGCGACGCCGATGTCGGCAAGGCGCAGGCCCTGGCGCGGCGCTTCGAGGTGCAGGAGTACTACGACGACATCGAGGACGTGCTGCGGCATTCCCGCTCCGACGCGGTGGTGCTCTGCACGCCCAACCACCTGCACGAGATCCACGTGCTGGCCGCCCTGTCGGCGGGCGTGCACGTGCTGTGCGAGCGTCCGCTCGCGCTGTCGGTGGACGGCGTCGAGCGCGTGGTGGCGGCGAGCGAGAAGTACGGACGTCGCGTCATGGTGGGCATGAACCACCGCTTCCGCTCCGACGTGCAGGCGGTCCGGGGCTTCCTCGCGGGCGGCGACCTCGGCGCCATTCAGGCGGTGCGGGGCGGGTGGTACAGCTTCCAGCCCAGCCGCCAGATGCTCGGCTGGCGCCTGCGGCGCCAGCAGGCGGGCGGCGGCGCGATCCTCGATCTCGGCCTCCCCATCCTCGACCTCGGCCTGTGGGCCAGCGGCTGGCCCGCGGTGCGGCGCGTGTCGGCGCACCTGCCGGGCCGGACGC
>DASPFU010000116.1:0-3640 GCA_035620935.1 Gemmatimonadales bacterium | reverse complement strand
GAACGACTGGCGGCCGAGGCGGGAATCGACCCCGCCCGGATCCGTGAGGTCGCCGCCCTCGCCCAGGCGGCGCAGGAGCCCGAGCCGCATCCGTGGTGGAGTCGGGTGATCGGCGGGCCGACGCGCCTCGTAATCGAGCGGGTGGTGACGGGCGAGGTGCCCGATGCGGAGTTCCCCATGCTGGTGGACGAGATCCGGCGCACGCTGGGGGACGTCGGGCTGGTGAGCGCGCTGGGGCGCACGGTGACCTGGACGACGGCGCGCGCCGCCGGGGGGCGTAACCTCCAGATCAGCGTGTCGGTCCGCGCGGGCCGCACCCGCGTGCTCCTCCTGGACCGGCTGGGAGACCTCCAGGGGGGGCTGTTCGGCGGGATGATGGGAGGCCTGGGCGGCGGCGGCACGGGCCCGATCGTCGCGGTGGCGGTGGAGGCGCTCAAGACGCCCACGGTCCTGATCGTCGCGATCCCCCTGTGGCTCGCCACGGTGTTCGCGGGGACGCGCGCGCTGTACCACTACACGGTGAAGGGGCGCCAGCGGAAGCTCGAGCAGCTGGCCGACCGGCTCGCCGAGCTGGCGCGTCAACTCGCGCCGGGGGCCCTGCCCCCCGGCGCGTCGCCGGAGCGCTACCGCCTGCCCTGACGCCGGCGGGTCACCGCTGCTCCAGGCCGAGGACCCAGACGTCGCTCTCGTGCGAGCCCAGCGTCAGGTAGAAGCGTCGGTCGTCCGTCGCGAATCCGTAGCGCGCCGGCTGGCGGTCCGGATCCTCGAACCGGACCAGGATCCGGCTCGGTCCACCGGTCCGCGGGACCCCCCGGATCAGCCATCCGCGGTCCCCCCGGGTGAGATAGTAGAGGACGCGCCCGTCGAGGGACCACGCGCCGTAGAAGGCCTCCGACCCGTCGGCGGCGTTCGACACGAGCAGCCGTGTGGAGTCGCCCTCCAGTCCCATGACCCGGATTCCGTCGCTCGCGTGAAACGCGATGACGTCGCCCCCGGGCGACCACTCGGCGAAATCACCCACTCCGACCAGCTGGCGTGCGGTGGCGGCCTGCCCGTCGACCGGGACCACGATGAAGTTGCCCCGGGTCCAGTCGTCGGTATCGATGATCTCGACGACGATCGCCGTGCCGTCCGGAGACCAGCTGGGGTCCAGCTCGTGGCGCGGATCGGTGGTGCGCCGCACCAGCCCGGTGCCGTCGGCGTTCATGGTGAACGCGTCGCGGTTGCCCGTGCGCATCGAGTGGAAGGCGATCCGCGTCCCGTCCGGCGACCACACGGCGCTGAAGTCCCCGGCGGAGTCGGTGGTGAGCTGCACGGCCTCGCCGCCGTCGGTCGACAGCTTGTAGAGGTCGGCGTTACCGTTCCGATCGGAATCGAACACCAGCCATCGGCCGTCGCGCGTCACATCGACGCTCTCGATGGTCTGGGTGCCGGTTGTGACCGGGACCATCTGGTCGGCGGACACCGGACCACGGCTCGGCACCGGCAGCGACCAGATGTTGGAGGAGGACTGCAGCCTGGCGTACGCGAGGTGCGTGGCGTCGGGTGACAACGTGAACGACTGCGCGTCAATCCCCGTGGTCATGCGGACCGGAGTGTCGCGACCATCCGCCGCGATGCGGTAGACGTCGCGACTCCCCCCCCGGTCGGACATGAAGAACAGCGAACGGCCGTCGGGCGACCACTGCGGGCTCCCGTCCAGCGAGCGGCCGCCGGTTACCCGGAGCGGCGCGCCACCGTCGACCGGAACGACCCAGATCGACGAGACGCCGGCATTCGCGAAGTAGGTCATGCCGAACACGAAAATGGCGTTGCCGGCGGCGACCGCGAGGCGCGTCCCATCGGGTGACCAGGCCGGCGAATGGGACTCGAGCGGTGCATCCAGCCTGGTCGGCTCGCCCCCGTTTGCGTCCACGATCCACAGCCCCGCGATCCCCAGGTTGCCGGCGAAGGCGATGCGCGTGCCGTCGGGCGACCAGGCGAGGCCGGCCAGCGGTGTGTACGATCCGATGCTGACGCCCGCCCCGGGAGGAGGGATGCGGGCGACCAGACGGGGCGCGCCCCCCAGGGCCGGTACGACGTACACGCCGTCCATCGCCTGGAACGCGATGCGTGAGCCGTCCGGCGACCAGCGCGGCCAGCGGTTGTTGCCGTTCGCGTCGGCCGTGAGGCGCACCGTCCGTCCGCCCGTGACCTGACGCACGAAGATCTGCATGCCGGTCGGCGGGCCAGCGGCATACGCCACCAGCTGCCCATCGGGCGATATCGCCGCATCGACCTCGAGCCCCGGCTCGCGGGTGACCTGTATGGTCCGCCCGATGCCGGGCAGCGGCTCGCCCCCCCGCCCAGCGCGGATCACGAAGCCGACGACGACCAGCGCCGTCACGATCACCGTCGCGGCGGCGGCCACCAGTCCGCGCGGCCAGCGCTCGACGATGACCGGTGCCGCACCCGATGGGTGCCGCAGCGCGTCCGAGAACTGCGCGACGGGATTGAACCGGTCGGCGGGGTTCTTCGCCAGGGCGCGCTGCAGCACCCCGGCAATCTGCGGCGGCACCGCCGGCCGCAGCTGCGTGATCGCCCGCGGCTCCGCCGTGAGGTGCTGGTGCACCACGCTCTCCACCGTCGGCCCCGTGAACGGCGGCTGCCCCCCCAGCATCTCGTACAACACGCACCCCAGCGCGTAGAGATCGCTCCGCCCGTCCAGCTCCCGCTCCCCGGCCGCCTGCTCCGGACTCATGTACGCCGGCGTCCCCACCACGATCCCGGTCTGCGTGAGCGTCTCCCCGCCCGCCGCCGTGATCGCCCGCGCGATCCCGAAGTCCGCCACCACCGCGTGCCCCGCCTCGAGCAGGATGTTCGCCGGCTTGATGTCGCGGTGGATCACGCCGCGCGAGTGCGCGTAGCTCAGCGCGTCCGCCACCTCCCGCGCGATCTGCAGCGCGTCGTCGAGCGGCAGCTGCTTCTCGCGGTCCAGCCGGTCGCGCAGGGACTCGCCCTCCACGAGCGGCATGACGTAGTACAGGAAGGCCTCACCCCCTGTCCCCCGCTCCCCTTCGCGGAGCGGGGGAACGGCCTCGCCCGAGTCGTACAGCGCGAGGATGTGGGGATGGTGCAGCGCCGCCGTGGTCGCGATCTCGCGCAGGAACCGCTCCGGCCCGATGGCACCCGCCACCTCCGGCCGCAGCACCTTGATCGCGACGCGGCGGTGGTGCTTCAGGTCCAGGGCGAGGTACACCGTGGCCATGCCGCCCTGCCCCAGCTCCCGCTCGAGGCGGTAGCGGTCGGCGAGGGCCGTGGCGAGGCCATCCGGCGGGTCGATCATGGAACGACGAGTTCCCCCTCTCCCTCCGCCCACACCACCTGCGCGCGCCGACGGAGCTCGGCGGCCTCGTCGCTCGCACCCTGACGCTGGCGCACCTCCGCGAGTCGCGCCAGCGCGGGACCCCGGTACCACAACCCGTCCGCGGCCACGCGGTACCAGACCGCGGCTGCCGAATCCTGCCCGGCTTCGCGGAGGAGCTCGGCCCGCAGGAACATCGGGAAGCGGTCGGGGAGACGTCCATCGAGGAACGTCGGGTCGCGGAATCCGATCCATGGCCGAGCGCGATCCCAATAGGTGGCTTCGCGGAGCGATTCG